>DFYJ01000068.1:34550-43254 GCA_002383325.1 Candidatus Aminicenantes bacterium UBA4085 | reverse complement strand
CTGATGTTTCAACCAGCCGACCATCTCTTTTAATCGAGTAACCGCCAGATTGGGATTTCCCGTAAACCGAAAATGATAATCTCCTCCCAGGATAATCAAATCCATGGAGATATCACTGCAAAGACGGTGTATCTGTTCTCCCAAACCGGGATTGCCATCCAGATGGGGATCCGTAATCAACAGGATTTTAAAATCATTAAAAGAATCAGGCAGACAAGGAAGAAAGATAGTATGCCGGGCCAACCGAAGCTCCAGCGCATTTTTCAAACCAGAAGCCGAGATATCCAACCCTTTTAAAATCAAATCCAAGAGTGAATAGGGAAAGGTAAGGTTTTCCCAGTGAAACCACTGAGTACCCCCTTTATGAATGAGACCATAATAGGAACGGACTTCCAGCTTCTTTCGCACCGGATGAATGGGTTTCAGCATCCAATAGACCTCCGGATTTGAGATATCCCTTCTCCGCTAATATATCTATAAAAGGGGGAATTCGGCAACTGATATCAAGAGCTGCTCTTAGCCTGGAGTCTCCATGGGGTTATTTTCCACCAGCCGCCGAAGCCAGGCTCCCACCAGTATTTTTATATCCTGAAGAAGGGAATAATGTCCGGCATAATAAAAAGCGTTCAATTCCCGCATCACCGGGTCATGGGAATTGCCTTCCAACTCTGAGATGCCGAAGAGAGCCGGATGATAAATTGGCATTTCATCCAGCAGGACAGAATTTACAGGATTAACCGGAATGATCAGGTTGCCGGACAGATAGAGTGTACCTGACAGAACTTTCAGCAGCAGAGGATATTTATCCAGGGATAGATGATAGTAAATCCGGCTCCAGAAAGAATCTCCCGGACGATCCCAAAGCTTTGGGAATAAGGCTGTGGTTTTCTCTTTATCCAGGTAATAATCTATCGGATATCCCCCCGGGACTCCACTCAGGGCCATTGCCAGCCGTAAGATTAAATAGGGAATCAATCCCGCTAATATCAAAACCAGGCTAAGTATCCAATGAAAGAAGAAAATGAACTGGCGGCTGAGAATGAGATATCCGGTGATAGGCTTTATAAATTTCGGTTCCAGTTCCATCCATTCCCCATTCAAGGGAGATATCAATTTATTCCGGAAAAGAATCTTCTCGTGGATTTCCAATTCTCTGCCGATATAAGTCTCATCATACACAATAGACCTTTCCAGGCTGGTGTGGGAATCGATAATAACCCGGTTGCCCAGGATAACCTCCGGGCCAATCAGGCAATAGTTATNNAGTTATGGATTCTGACTTTTCTATCCATCAAAACCGGTTGGACCAAGAGGGAATGGCGAGGAATGCGGGGAGGGATTTGTTTAGCCTTATTATCGATTTCTTTTAAAGATAGATGATTCTTTTTTTCAGGAGAACTCAGCCATTCCATGGAAAGAGAATAATAAGACAAAATAGTATCAAGGTTCCGGATACGAAAACCGGGGTCTTTATCCTCCGGATAACTTTCGGGATCAAAGGTTGCCAGGTTTTCCCGATTCAAAAAAAGAATCCGTCCCGAGGAACAACTGACGCATCTTGAATGGTCCCCCTGTTCCAGAAACCGCCGATAGGCATGCCCGGTCTCTCTCTCAATCACAAAAAGCCCTTCCATAATGGCCAGGTCGCTGCCTTTGCAAAAAGAGTAATTCTTATTCAAAACCGTTTGGAGAGAATCTCCCGGATGGGAAGGACAAAAACTGATATGAAGTCCCGGCTGGTTAGGGTTCTCATAGCAACTTTCCATTTCGGGAACCGGCTGTTCCATGACAATCCGGATTTCCTTGATGGCAAGACTCCGGCAAAATTCCAGGTAATAATCCAGAATGGGCCGATTGAAAAATTTCAGACAATAGGGAGAGAGCTGGTTAAAATAACGGCGAACCCAATGATTTTCACCTTCCCGGCAAAATATCAGGCATCTCATGATTGACCCAACCCTTCCCTATCCAGGGGATAAAAAGGTTCACTCAGAATGATAACTTTTCAGAGCAGATTCAACATCATCATAAATATCAAATATTTTATAAGCGCGGGTAATTTCAAATATCATACGGGGCTTTGTCTGCAAGGCGGCGATTTTCAAGGTACCGCTGGCTTCCGAGACATTTTTCAGGCACGCCACAATTCCTCCCAGGCCGGTGCTGTCAATAAAATCCACTTCCCCCATATCAAACAAAAGCTGATTGGTTTGACTGAGCCACTGGGTTATATGACTTTTCAGTTCAGAAACATTCCCGGCATCAATTCGGCCTTTGATATGGATAATGCCTATGATGCCATCTTTTTTGAATTGGAGTTCCATATAAATCCTCCCATGAAAATACGACTATGACAAACCAAACCTCACCGGAACGATTGCAACTCTAACCAAATTATACAGATTCTTTATGAATCTGAGAAATTAAAGATTTAGCATTATGGAAAAATCCTTTGATCAAGGATTCCGAATTCCCCAGTTTCAATACTTGTTCATATCCATCTTTACCCATCAGGGGTAATTTTTCCCGTTGCCGGTAGGCATCCCGCATCTTCAATCCCAGGGACTTCACCGAGCCGGATTCAAAGGTCCAGCCATTAACCAATTCCATGACCCGGTTAGGGACCAGAGAATCACTCTGGATCACCGGAAGTCCGAATGACCAGGACTCCAAAGTTGCCAGGCTCCCGGAAGCGCCCAGAAACGGAATCAGCCGAATATCTGCTTTCCGATGCCATGAAATCCAATCATCATGATTATTGATATCCACCCCTTGTACCTGGCCTAGGGACTTATCAATTGGAATATTGGTCTTTGAACCCGTATTTAATATCACCAGCCTGCTTCCGGGCATTTGTCCGGCTGTCTGGGAAAAAGCCTCCCAGACCAGAGAATAGCCCATCCAAGACAGGGGGGAAGCTGCCAATAAAAAGATGAAATCCCCACTTCTTTGCCCTGGTTCAACTGCCGGGGATGAAAGGCAGAATTGGGAAGCCCAATAGGATTCCCAATCCCCGGTACATGATTGGAATCCCGCCTGCTTCAAGTTTTTTACTGAAGCATTCAACAGGACTTCAACACAATGGAAATGTTTCATCTGTTTCTGGTATTTCACCGGCAAAGAGTCCACTCCAGCTCCGGTCTCCAATGAATATCCATTATTCCCTGAAAAATCTGATAATAGACAGGGAATTTTCAAGTTTGCAGCAATTTTACTGGAGGCTCGAATTGTATCAGACATTCCGGGAATGCAATGGAATAAATGGTAGTCATGACACTTCAGGCTACTTTTAAGACCGGGTAGAAAAGTTAAAGACGGGATATTGAACAAGCTTCTTTTGTTTATTTTTTCCCATTGAAGACTACCTGTAGATTGGGATTCAGCCGGGAAAGGAATCTCAGTTTCACTATAAACTGTCACATTAAAATACTCAGCCAGAGTCCGGGGCCATTGAGTCAGATCGCACCAAGCCCCGCCAGAAAGATTTCGGCTGACCCCAATTTGAACGGCTACCTTTAAACGATTCATCCGAATTGCCCGGATTTGTTCAGTGAGTTTTTGGGATAGGACTTGGGTTGAATACTTCGACAAAGCTTTCTGGAAAAACGCTTCTCCCATTTTTTGAGGCAGCTCAAGATTTTCAATCAGGAGAAGAATCGACTCAGTGATTTTTTTAGCATGGTCAATTACACAAATATCATCTTCGGAAAAATCAAGACCTTCCGCCCCCTGGGAGGTGGTAACCACTGTTTTCTTTTGGGCGGCAGCTTTCATAAGGGACGTTCTGGTAACCGGCCCTTTCCGATAAGGCATCACTAAAAAGAGGGATTGGGGAATCAATCTTTGCAACTCCCGTATTTCCCTTATTATCTTGATTTCAGGCCATTCCACCTGAGAATAAGCCGCTTCAAGGATTTCCTCCAGGTTCTCCCCTGCCAGATAAAGCTTAATTTCTTTGGCTTTTAATGCCTGTTCAATTCGCGGATATATCTCTTCCAGAAGAAAATACAGGGCATCCTGGTCAGCAATCTGTTCAAAATCTCCCGTGAATAGGATAAATTTTTCCTTAATAGTTTCAGTCATGGGGATAGAGACCGGAGGAATCACTTTCATAACAGAAGGATAAACCCAACACTTTTCTGAAGAAAAGACTCCGGGGTATTCCGCCAGGCAATAATCCAGCGACGGCTGATTGGCAAAGGTTAAATAGAAAGGAGAGGAGAGAACTTTTCGTTCTGCTGATTTTAAATCCTCAAAAGATTTGTTCCCCTCTAGCCGATCAGAGACTGACAAGGTCTCTAAAAGATGCCGGTTGCGAATAGAAGAAGGAAGGTCCATATCCAGAATAACCTGGAGATAAGGCAATATCAACTGGGCTTCCCAGACCAGGGAAGCAAGGGCCGGAATACGGCAGAAGATAACATCATACTGGCGTTCCAGCAGAATATTCTCATACTGGGCCAGGGCCTTTTTATCAAACCGAAAGAAGCCTTTGGATTCTTTTTGAGCAGACCTTAAGGCATGCAGATAAAACATACGGTCGCAGCCTTGATACCTCCGGACATCATAATCCCGATAAGGATTAATGATCAGCAAATCGGCATTGAATGATTCAGAAAGACTGGACCAGAAAAACCGGCTTCGGTCTCTTTCGGCCCCTTCTTCTGTCCCGAAGGGAAGGTCAATATAGAGGATTTTCTCGATTAATGAAAAGGGTTCCGGCATCATCCACCTGCTCACTTAACTTCAGTTAACAGAATGATTTTTATTTAGTTATGGCATCATACCTTTTTGCCGGGTTAAATGCAAGCATCCCAACAGGTTGAATCAAAAAGGATTTTCATTTTTTTTAACCTTAATAATTGTTTCATTATACCGGTCATACCGGTTTCGTTGGAAAGCAGAAGACTGGCTTTGAACAATTTTCATCCCCCAGCCGGATTCCGGCAAATCCAGAAAATTGTTGCTGTAGGTAATATCCATTTTTTCACCCGGCTGAATATCCGGCATCCAGGCTTTTCCTTCATCAATGAATCGGATGACCACGCCCTCATCGTAAGACAGTTCCACAATCACAGCATCCGTTTCTCTCCCTTCGATCCCATGTTGAATAATATTATTGAGATATTCATTCACCAGCAATTCAACCTTAGAAGAATAGAGGGAGTCGCCTGACCATCGGAGGGTCTGTTGTTCACATTCTTTTCCCAGAGACTCTACACTCTGGTAAGAAGCAAATAATCGGCTTCGGAGGGACCAGTGGGTCTGAAAAGTGTCTGAACTGGATGAATAGAACAAATAAATCCGTTTTTCTGTTTCAGGCCAGGGCTGAAAAGACAGAATAGCAAAATCATCCATCGCCATTTCATATTTCATTTCTTCCATCCGGGATGTCAGTTTATGGGGGTAAAGCAGGCAATTATCCACTTGAAATCCCGATCCCATCACTTGAGTCAGCCCTTCAATGCCCAGCTGTTCTTTTTGTTGATCCTCACATTCAAACAAGCCGTCCGTGTAGAGCATATAAACAGTTTCAGGAGTCAATTGAATGATCGATTCATCCTCCGGTTTATAGGGGACTTTGGCATCCCATCCAATCGGGATAGACCCAGCACTGGGATGCAGGATAATTGTTTTATTTTTAATATCAAAAGAAAGAACGGGGGGATGCCCGGCATTCATGTATCTGAATTCTTTCTTATCAAGATCGATCAATCCCAATATCAGGGTCATATAATTATTTTTCAGAAGCCGTTGGGAGAGAATTTCGTTTAGATTATTCGCCATTTCGGACAAGCCGGACTTGTTTTTACTGGATTCAATGAGCATTCCAAGGATAGAACGGATGGCTGTCATCAAAAGGGCGGCCTGGACTCCATGCCCGGAGATATCCCCAATACTTACATAATACTGGGAATCTGAGACTCGGATAATGTCATACAAATCTCCCCCGACACGGGAAGAAGGTGAATAGTAGGAACAAAAATGGATTTCTTTTTCCATAATCATGCTGCGAGGCAGGAAGTAGGATTGAATTTGGGATGCCATCTTCAGTTCCTGGACTACATTGGAATATAATTCAATAACCTTGGACTGGGCTTCCTGGACCGCCTTGATTTTATCTTCTACATCCTGAAGGAGCCGATTCCTTTCAATGGCATATTCCAAAGCTCTTGGCAGATTGTAATTATCAATTTTCCCTTTATAAATATAATCCTGAGCCCCGGCCTGTACGGCCTCAATGGCTATATCGGCATCATCATGCCCGGTCAGGATTAACACGGGCAAATCCACCCGAAGCTCTTTGATTCTTCTCAACCCCTCCAAACCGATGGAATCAGGCAATCCCAAATCCAGCAAAAGGACATCAAAATGGAGCGCGCGTAAAAGATTCAGGGCATCCTCCAGGCAGGAGGCTTGTTCGATCTTGCTACCCATCAACAAAACTTCCTTCAAGGCTTGCCGAACCAGCATGGCATCCGTTGCCTGGTCTTCAACGAGCAATATGTTTAATGGTTTCAAACCCATAGAGCCATCCCTCTCAACAGATTTTCTCCTTGGCCATATCATCTGCTGCCTAACAACAATTTACTCCTCATGAAGGGGTCTCGTAAAGGATTTCTTATGGGAAACCAACCGGGGGTATAAACAAAAGAAGAAGACTTCCTCAGGAAGCCTTCTCAAATATCCGGTTTTTATTTTATGTGAATGAGTACAAGGGGTCCCATCCTACAGGGATATCTCCAATACTTTATATAGGATTCGCTTATGCTATTGAGACCCGGTAATCCGTGACCCAATCGCTTATTTTGATGCTGAAGGATCCGGAGCCGGAAGGTCTCGGGCCTCAATCGGAGAGTCAAACCCCTGTTTACGGTGTTCCCCGTCACAGAAAGGTTTATTGGCGGATAATCCGCATCGGCAAAAGGAGATATGGGTCCTTCCTCCCAAACCAAAGGGTTTTCCATTCATATCGACTATCTCAAAATCCCCTTCAACCCGGATTGACCCATTGGATTTTACTGTGATTTTAGTGGCAGCCATAAGAATTGGTTTCTCCTCTTTTGAATCACTCGATTTCATGGTTAATCAGAGTGTATAAAGATAAGAATACCAGTTGGGACAGAAAAGTTCCCTGACCCTGGAAAATATGACAGGAAATTTATAAGAGAAAAAGAGAAATGAAGAAAAAAGAGAAAAATCAGATGAGCATGAGATAAAAATGGTGCCCGGGGCGGGACTCGAACCCGCATGGATCTCTCCATACGCCCCTCAAACGTACGTGTCTGCCAGTTCCACCACCCGGGCAGGGATGTTATTACTGTGAAAAAAGGGAAATATTAACTTGGTAGCGGGAGAGGGATTTGAACCCCCGACACAGCGGGTATGAACCGCTTGCTCTACCAACTGAGCTATCCCGCCCCGATAAATTCACCTATCAATGACAGGTAAAATATCCTATCAATTCACCCTTGGGATGTCAATCATCAGGGCTTCCATTTAAACAAAAAAATCCCAGGAATCTCTTAAGGGTTAAAAGACTTGGGATATGAAACAGCAAATGGTTGCGGGGGTTGGATTTGAACCAACGACCTCCGGGTTATGAGCCCGACGAGCTACCAGGCTGCTCTACCCCGCAGTCACAGGCGGTATTATACACGGAAGCGGGGAATTGTAAAGGGGGAAACCGCTTTTCCATCCCAGCCAAGAATCCCGATCAGAAAACTTGGATTTTGATTGACTCACCCGCGCGTTCTCTTATAATGGGGGCCGAGCCATGGCGGGAATCCTCTTTTTCCTCTTCTCCCTCATCTCCATCGGGTCGGTCCTGGCCATGATCCTCTCCCGCTCTCCCGCTCATGCCGCCCTCTGGCTGGCGCTGGCCTTCTCCGCCCTGGGCGGCCTCTTCGGCCTCCTGTCCGCGCCGTTCGTGGCCGTCGTCCAGATCATCATCTACGCCGGGGCCATCATGGTTCTGTTCCTGTTCGTCCTGATGACGATCGACGCCCGGGCTCCCCTTCCTCGCCGCCGGCGCCGGGCCGGACTGACCGCGGCCGTCGGCCTGGCCCTGCTCCTGACCATCGAGATTGCGGCCGCCGTCATGAGCCTCATCCGGGCGCCCGCCTCCGGCCCCGCGGCGTCGGTCAGGACGGCGGAGCTCGGCCGCCTGCTCTTCGAGAAGTACCTTTACCCGTTCGAGATCACCTCGCTCCTGATCATGGCCGCTTTGGTCGGCGCCGTGGCCCTGGTCAAAGGGAAGGACCGGACATGATCCCCGCCGGCTGGTTCCTGGCCGTGGCCGTCATCTTGTTCGGCCTGGGCATCGCCGCATTTTTCGTCCGCCGCGACCTGACGACCAGGTTCCTGGCCGTCGAAGTCATGCTCAACGCGGGCAACCTGGCCTTCCTGGCCCTAGCCGGGACGGCCCGGGCGGCGGAAGCCCAGGCCGTCGTCCTCTTCGTCATCACCGTGGCCGCGGCCGAGGCCGCCGTCGGCCTGGCCATCCTCCTGGTCGTCTTCCGCCGCCGCAAGGCCGTCCTCGGCGAAGATCTGATGGATCTGAAAGGGTGAAGCGGTGGACGTTTCCTGGCTGATCCCCCTGGCGCCCGGTGCGGGGGCCGTCCTGCTGATCGTCTTCGGCCGCCTCCTGCCCCGCCGCGTCGTCCATGGACTGGCTTGCGGATCGGTCGCCGTCTCTTTCCTT
>DFYJ01000068.1:19924-34527 GCA_002383325.1 Candidatus Aminicenantes bacterium UBA4085 | reverse complement strand
CCCCTGGCCGCGGTCATGACCCTGGTCGTCACCGGGATTGGGCTCCTGATCCATGTCTACTCGACGGGCTACATGGCCCATGACAAAGGCTATGCCCGCTACTTCGCGGCTCTCAACCTGTTCACTTTTTCCATGTTGATCCTGGTCCTGGCTTCGAACCTGGTCCTGATGTTCGTCGGATGGGAGGGGGTCGGCTTGTGCTCCTACCTTCTGATCGGATTCTGGTTCGAGAAACCGGCCGCCGCCGCGGCCGGCCAGAAGGCCTTCCTGGTCAACCGCATCGGAGACGCGGGATTCATCCTGGGCGTGCTGGTTCTGCTCTTCGCCGTCGGCACCGCCGATCTCTCCGCGATGGGCCAGGCCGTCGCCGGGGGCGCTCTGAGTCGAGGCACGGCCACCCTGGCCGCCCTACTCCTCTTCGCCGGCGCCGCGGGCAAATCCGCCCAGTTTCCTCTCTATGTCTGGCTGCCCGACGCCATGGAGGGCCCGACTCCCGTCAGCGCCCTCATCCACGCAGCGACTATGGTCACGGCGGGCGTCTATCTGCTGGCCCGGACAAGCGCCCTGTTCGCTTTCTCCGGATCGGCGGCCCAGGTCNNTGGTCGGAGCCTTCACGGCGGTCTTCGCCGCCACCATCGCCCTGGTCCAGAACGACATCAAGCGGGTCCTGGCCTACTCCACCGTCTCCCAGCTCGGCTATATGTTTTTGGGCTGCGGCGTAGGCGCCTCCGCGGCCGGAATTTTTCACTTGGTGACCCACGCTTTCTTCAAGAGCCTCCTCTTCCTGGCCGCCGGCAGCGTCATGCACGCCCTGTCCGGCGAGCTGGACATGCGGCGCATGGGCGGGCTGCGGCGTTACTTGCCCCGGACCTATCCGGCCTTCCTGATCGGGGCCCTGGCCATCGCCGGCGTCCCCTTCCTCTCCGGCTTCTTCTCCAAGGACGCCATTCTCGCCGCCGCCTACGCCGGAGGCCACCGGGTCCTCTGGGCGGCCGGTCTCCTGGGCGCCGTCTTGACGGCTTTCTACATGTTCCGTCTCGTCTTCCTGGTCTTCCACGGCCGAGAGCGGCTGACTCCGGAAGCCCGGGCCCATCTGCGCGAATCGCCTCCGTCCATGACCTGGCCTCTGCTCATCCTCTCGGGCCTGGCGGCCGCGGCCGGATGGATAGGCTTACCGTCCTTCCTGGGCCCGAGAGCCGACCTCCTCGGACGATTCCTGGCCCCCGTAGTCCCACCGGCCCATGCCGCCCACGGCGGGCCGGCGGCTGAAGTGCCCCTGATTCTGGCCGCCGTCGCGGCCGCCGGGCTCGGCATCGGGCTGGCCTGGCTTATGTATTCCCTTAGGCCCGGCCTGCCCGGGATTCTAGCCGCCCGTCTGCCCTGGCTTCACAAAGTCCTGCTCAGGAAATACGGAGTGGACGAGCTCTACGACGCGGTCCTGGTCCGCCCCCTCATCGGCTCCGCTGAGTTCATCCACCGCCGCTTCGACCTGGCGGTGATCGACGGCGCCGTCAACGGGGCCGGCGCCGCGGCCGGCCTGGCGGGCCGCTGGGCGGCAGCGCTGCAGAGCGGACGCATCACCGACTACGCTCTGGGCTTCCTCCTCGGCGCGATCGTCTTCCTGGGATTGATCATCCTATGAGCATCCCTATCCTGACGATCCTGTGGACCCTGCCGCTGGCGGGCGCCGTTCTGCTGGCCTTCCTTCCCCGCAGCCGGCGGGAGGTCCTCTACGGCGCGGCCCTGGCCGTCACCCTCCTCGTCCTGGCCCTAGCGGCCGCGCTCTTCGTCCGCTTCGACGGCGCCGCGGCCGGGCCCCAGTTCGTCGAACGGGCCGCCTGGCTGGGCGGCGGGATTCAGTACCACCTCGGCATCGACGGCATCAGCCTGGTCCTGATTGCCCTGACGGCTTTCCTGATGCCCCTGGCCGTGCTGTCGTCGCGGACGTCCGTCACCGCCCGCCTGAAGGAATTCCTCTTCTTCATGCTCCTCTTGGAGGCCGGGATCATCGGCGTCTTCGCCTCTCTCAATCTCGTCCTCTTCTACGTTTTCTGGGAGGCGATGCTCATCCCCATGGCCTTCCTGATCGGCGTCTGGGGAGGGGCGCGCAGGATCTACGCCGCTACCAAGTTCGTCCTGGTGACTATGTTCGGGAGCCTGCTGATGCTGGCCGCCATCCTGGTCCTCGGCCACTTGGCTTCCCGGGCCGGGGCAGCGGTCCCCTTTGACATCCTGGAGCTCTACCGGCTGGCCGTCCCGTCGGGGGCCCAGACGTGGCTTTTCCTGGCCTTCGCCCTGGCCTTCGCCATCAAGGTGCCGATG
Organism: Candidatus Aminicenantes bacterium UBA4085; assembly: GCA_002383325.1. Taxonomy (GTDB): domain Bacteria; phylum Acidobacteriota; class Aminicenantia; order Aminicenantales; family UBA4085; genus UBA4085. Next base: position 32,205 of record DFYJ01000068.1, on the reverse strand, counting down.
GTGCCCCTGCATACCTGGCTGCCCGACGCCCATGTCGAGGCGCCCACGGCGGGCTCGGTCCTGCTGGCGGCGGTCCTGCTCAAAATGGGCGTCTACGGCTTCCTCCGCCTGGCCATGCCCCTCTTCCCCGACGCTGCGCGCAGGTTCACACCGGCCCTGGCTGGGCTGGCCATCGCCGGCATCCTGTACGGCGGGCTCATGGCCCTTGTCCAGAAGGACGTCAAGTCCCTGGTCGCCTACTCCAGCATCAGCCACATGGGCCTGGTCATGCTGGCCCTCCTAGCCGGTAATCTCGAGTCCGTCCAGGGCGCCGTCTTCCAGATGCTGGCCCACGGCCTGAGCACGGGTCTTCTCTTCCTCCTGGTCGGCATCCTCTATGAGCGGACTCACACCCGTCTCGTCTCCGATCTCGGGGGCGTGGCCCGGGTCATGCCGGTCTTCGCCTCCTTCTTCCTGCTGGCCGCCCTGTCCTCGCTGGGCCTGCCCGGGCTCAACGGCTTCGTCGGCGAGTTGCTCTGCTTCTACGGCATCTTCGGCGCCCGCCCGATCTGGGCGGTCCTGGCCGTGCCCACGGTCATCCTGTCCGCCGCTTACCTGCTGACCATGTACCGCAAGGTCATGCACGGCCCGGTGGTCCACGACCGCGTCCGGGGCTTGCCCGATATGACCTTGCGCGAGATCGCCGTGGCCGTCCCGATTGTCGTCCTCATCCTTTGGATGGGGCTCTTCCCGCACACCTTCCTGTCCAAGACGGAAGCCTCCGTGGAGTCCTCCATCCGCCTCATCGAGAGGGGCGACCCCGGCGCCGTGCCGGCCGCCCCTGAAGCCCTGACCGCCCGGCCTGACAGGAGCGGGGAGGGATCGCGATGAAGGCCCTGACGGCCCTCGGCCCCCTGGTCTTCCCGGCGGCCGGAGCCATCGTGATCCTGCTCCTCGACGCCTTCCGCCAACGGAAATCGAAGTCCCCTCTGGCCGTTTTATCGCTGGCCTGGCTGGCCGGCTCGGCCGTCCTGTCCGCCGGCCTGTGGGGCCGGGACGCCTCCGCTTTCGGCGGCCTTCTCCGTCTGGATGACGCGGCCATCTTGGCCGGCCTTCTCGTTCTCGGCTCCGCGTCTTTCGCCGTTCTCCTTGGATGGCGCTGGATCCAGCGGCTGGACGCGGCCTTCGGCGAGTTCTACGGGCTCATCCTCCTGGCCTCGGCCGGGCTGATGATCATGATCCAGACGCGGGACCTGCTGGTTGTTTTCCTGGGACTGGAGGTTTTCTCGGTCTCGGCCTATGGGCTGACCGGGCTGAAACGGAATGATGATCGCGCGGCCGAGGCCGCGGTCAAGTATTTCCTGACCGGAAGCTTCGCCGCCGCTTTCATGGTCTTCGGTCTGGCCGTCCTGTTCGGATTGAGCGGGAGTTTCGATATCTCCGCGGCCGCCGCCTGCCTGGGATCGGGACCGGCCGCCTGGCTGGGCTTCGCCCTCTTCACGGTCGGCTTGGCGTATAAGCTGGCCCTTGTCCCGTTCCATATGTGGGCCCCCGATGTCTACGAAGGGGCTCCCACGCCGATTTCCGGCTTCTTCGCGGTCGCGCCCAAGGTCGCCGCCTTCCTGGTCCTCTTCCGGCTCGCAGTTTCCATGCCCCGCGAGGTCTGGACGGGAGGACCGGGGTTCCTCTTCCTCAGTGCCGTATCGGCCGCCAGCCTCATAATCGGCAATTTGGCCGGTCTGCGCCAAGCCAACCTCAAACGGATGCTGGCCTACTCGGGCATCTCGCACGCCGGGACGATGCTGATCGCCGTGCTGGCGGGAGACGCGTCCTCGCTTCTGTTCTATCTGGCCGCTTACCTTTTCATGGGCCTGGGAGCCTTCGCCGCGCTGACGGCGATGTCCCGGACCGGCCGCGAGTTCGTCCGCCTCGACGAACTGGCCGGGGCGGGATTCCGCTACCCTTGGATCGGGGCCGTCTTCACCATCCTTCTTCTGTCCCTGGCCGGCTTCCCGCCGACGGGCGGCTTCCTGGCTAAGTGGCTGGTCTTTTCAGCCGGCGTCCGGGCCGGCCTTGTGCCGCTTGTGGTCCTGGGTGTTGTCACCAGCCTGATCGCCGCGGCCTATTACTTGCGGGTTATCGTAGCCCTGTACATGCGCGAGCCGGCGGCCGGGGTCGAGGTTGAAGCCGGGAATGCTCCCGCCTGGCTGGTCCTATTCCTGGGACTCGTCGGCACCCTCCTCCTGGGTATCTTCCCGGGCGGCATCCTGCGCCTCATCCGCCAGGCCGCCGCCTCGATTTTTTAAGCCCCGGCGGGACGGGGACGGCGGGAGCGGCGGCGCCGCGGACGGTCGCCGAGTCCGCCGCGGGGAAAGGTCCGCCGGAAGAGGGCTTCGTAAGACTTGCCGTCGCCGGGAGGAGCCCCTTCCGTGACCAGGAAAAAGAGCCGCTCGGCCGGGGCGTAGTGGGCCCGCTTTTGGAGCGACCAGCGTATCCGGCCCGTCCGCAGTCCTCGGACCATGGCCCCGGCGATGGACAGGATCTGGATGGCGTCGGCCCGGACCAGCTTGGGTATCGTAGCCTCGGTCCGCAGGGCCTGAAGATCGTCGTGCAGGACCCGCCCGATGTCGATGTCGTCCCGGCCGAAGAGCCGCTCCACCCAAGGATAGAAGAGCAGGGCGTAGACGTCTCCGGGCCCCGCCTTGACCGCCCGAATCCCGCACCGTTCCCTTCGCTCGAGCAGCGTCAGCAGCCTGGTGAAGAGGGCCGCATCAGCTTCGTAATCCCGGCCCAGGGCCCCCAAGATATGGCGCAGCAGGCCGTAGCGACGGAGCTTTTCCAAGACGGGGCGGGTCTCGCCGGCCAGGTCCTTGTTCAGCTCCTCATACAGACGGGCCCCGGCGCACCCGGCCACCAACGCGGCTTGGGATCGGATGGCCTTCTCAGCCGCCGCCTCGATGGTGAAGCCGAGCCGGGCGGCGTGGCGGATGACTCGCCAGATGCGGACCGGATCCTCGGCGAAACGCGTCGCCGGATCGCCGATGACCCGGACCCGCCGACGGGCCAGGTCGTCCAGGCCGCCGGTGTAATCGATGACGGCGTCCAAAACCGCATCGTAGAGCAGGGCGTTGATGGTGATATCGCGGCGGAAGGCGTCCTCGCGGGGGGTGCCGTAGGGATCCAGCGGCTCGATCGTCTCGCCGACGGCCTCGCGGGCGGCTTGGGCCTCTTCCTCCTCGGGCGGGACGGCCCGCCGGAAGGTGGCCACCTCGATGACCTTGTCGCCGGGAAAGTGGACATGGACCAGCCGGAAGCGGCGGCCGATGACATAGGCGTTGGCGAAGCGCTTCTTGATCTGCCCGGGCCGGGCATCGGTGGCGATATCAAAATCCTTGGGCTTGCGGCCGAGCATCAGGTCACGGACGGCCCCGCCGACCAAGCAGGCCAGGAAGCCTTGCCGGTCCAGCCGGTCCATGATCTTGAGGGCGTCGGAATCAATGGCCGCCCGATCGATCGCGTGGTGGGGGGCTTCAAGGATGACGCGGTCCTGGCCCCGCGAGGCCTGGTGGGAGGGGTCGTGCATTCTGTTGTTTCGTTCCGATGGAGGGGGTAGTTTGCGATATCCGGGGGCGTCTGTCAATTCCGTTGACATCCCCGCCGGGCGGCATTATCCTCCCCCTCCGCCGCCGCGGCCTCAGGAGAAAGCCCATGAACGCCTTGACCGAGCGTCTGGCCGAGAAGCACCGCCGCCATTACGGGGTCGAGCCGAGCCACGTGGCCTACGCCCCCGGCCGGGTGGAGATCCTCGGCAACCACACCGACTACAATGAGGGCTTCGTCCTCTCGGCCGCGATCGACACGGGCATCGCCTATGGCCTGACTGCCTCCGGCTCCCCCGAATGCAGCCTGTACTCGGCCGACTTCGAGCGCACAGCGGCCTGCCCGGCCGCCGATCCCGGCCGGTCCGACGGGGAGGGCTGGTCCAACTACAGCCGCGGCGTCATGGCTTTCCTGCGGGAGCGCTACGGCTTCGAACCCAAGGGCTTCCTTGGCACCCAGATCGGCGACATCCCGATCGGGGCGGGACTGTCCAGCTCGGCCGCCTTGGAGATCGCCTGCGGCCTGGCCGTGGCCGCCTTCCACGGCCTCGAGCCCGAGCCGCTCGACCTGGCCCGCATCGGCCAGAAGGCCGAGCACGAATACGCCGGGGTCAAGTGCGGCCTGCTGGACCAGATCTCCAGCCTGTTCGGCCGCCCCCAGGCGCTGGTCTTCACTGATTTCCGCAGTCTCGACGTCCAAACGGTGGCCCTTCCGCCCGAAACGGCCTTCCTGATCGCCAACACCGCGGTCAAGCATGCCCTGGTCGACTCCGAATACAACGAGCGGCGTCAGCGCTGCGAGCAGGCGGCCGCCTACTTCGCCAGGATGCTGGGGCCGCATATCCGGGCCCTGCGCGATGTTACCTGGAACGACTTGGAAGCTCACCGCGGCGTCCTGGACCCCGCAATTTGGCGCCGGGCCGCCCACCCGATCGGCGAGAACGAACGGGTTCTGCGCGGCGCGAGGTTGCTGGAGGCCGGCGACGCGGCCGGATTCGGCCGGCTGATGTTCGAGTCCCATAAAAGCTCGATGATCTACTTCGAGAACTCCTGCCCCGAGCTCGACACGCTGATCGAGGCGGCCCGGACGATTCCCGGAGTCTTGGGCGCCCGCCTCAGCGGGGGCGGCTTCGGCGGCAGCATCGTAGCCCTGGTCGAGTCGGGACGGGTCCGGGCGGCCGGGCAGGCCCTGGCCGAGGTCTATGAGAGGGAGTACGGCCATACCATCGAGCCCCGTGAGGTCGTTCCCTCGGCCGGAGCCCGGCTGGTGCGGCGCCCCTGAAGGCCCGGAACTCAGGCGTATTCCCGGCCCAGGTCGCGACATGGCAGGCGGCCGCTGACCAGGCTGAGGTGGGCGGAACGGAAGGCCGCCTCCTGATCGACCGGAAGCCGGACTGTTAAGACAGCCACGTCGCGGAACTCCCGCGACACGACCTCGAATTCCTGCCCGGCCAGGTAGTGCTCAAAAGGCGGCAGGCCAGCATGGGGCAGCTCGACCTGAAGGGTCACCATCCAGCGAAGCGGGCGGATCCGGGCGTCTTCGATCGCGGCCTTGGCCGCCTCCCCGTAGGCCCGAGCCAGCCCGCCCGCTCCCAGCTTGGTGCCGCCGAACCAGCGGGTGACGACAAGGAGCACATGGGTCAGCTCGCGCCGGGCCAGGACGTTGAGGATGGGCGGCCCGGCGGTCCCGGACGGCTCTCCGTCGTCGCTGTAACGGGCCTGCTCGGCGGCCGGGCCGATCCGCCAGGCCCAGCCATGATGGCTGGCATCACGATTTTCCAGGCGGACCGTCTTGAGGATGGCCGCGGCGGATTCGGCGGTCGCGGCTCGAAAGGCGCGGGCGAGGAAGCGGGACTTGCGGACCTCGATCTCGGCCTGGCCCTCGCGACCTATGATGTTCATCGGGGCGGAGCATAACCCGCCCCGACAGGGGCCGTCAATTAAAAGCCGTCAGATGCGGATGCGGAGGCCGAAAACGCCCCGGACTCCTCCCAGCTCGGCCGTTCGGTTGACCGCCTTGTTGTTGTTGATGTCCGTGGCCAGGGGCAACTCATAGGACTTGCGGGCGCCGACGTATTGCGCCTCGGCGAACAAGAAAAAGACGGGAGCGACGGCCGCGTCGATCCCGACCTTGGCCGCGAAGCCTGTCGTCTTGAGGCTGACCGGCTCGAAATCGATCTGTTCGATCGTGAGAGTATGGCTGTAGTCCGAGTAATAGGTCTCCGTGGCCCGGAAATTTTTAATGGCCTTCAGGCTCCCGCTGCAGAACGCCGCGCCGAATCCCAGATACGGCCGCACCGGTCCGCGATTCAGGGGATGCAGGACGACGCCCAAGGTCAGGATCGAGCTCTTGAAGGGGATGTCCTCATCGATATCGTCGGAAGCGACGTCGTTGTAGAAGAACAGGCTCGGCACCCCGATCTCGTAAGTGCCGGTCAGGGTCTGGGACGAGGATTGGAAACCCAGCTCCACTTCGAGAAGAGCCAGGGGCATGAAGCCGATGCGAAAGTCCAACCCCATCAGTCCGGCATCGCCGAGGGAATCCCCTATCGTGAGCGCCTCATCCCGATAGGGAACGCTGTCCGTCCGGGAATCCCCGACTTGGGTCCGGGAGACGAAGCCTCCGATTCCGATTTGGAGGACCTTCCTTCCACCAGGCCAGGGCCGGGAGGGCTTGGCGTCAGGCTCGGAGACGGGCTTCGCCGCCGGCGGCGCGTCCGGTTTGGGGGCGGGCTTCAAGGGCGGTTTGACGGCGGGCGCCGGGGCGGCCGCCTGCTCCTCGGGCGGCGCTTCGACCATATTGCGGTGTATGTACCCGATCAGGACCATGCCGAGTCTCGACCGGAATCGGACTTCGAACCACTCCCCCGTCCGCCGGACCACCTCCAGTTGGGCGCCCACGGCGGGACGATCGAGCGCTGGGCTCGAAGCTTCAGGCTTGGCATGGATCACCGCGTCGACCGTGAGGACCTTGACTCTGAAGGCCTCCTGCCCGAACGCAAGGCCGGCAGCCAAAGCCAGCATCCACCCTGCCGCCGCCACAAGGGACAGTATCTTTTTGGCCATTTCGTTTCTCCTTGCCTGAGTCCCGCCGGTCCGCCGGGTCAGTCTCCGGCCTTGATCGAGGCGATGACCCAGCGGCCTGACCGCTTCTCGACTCTCCAGTGCATCGTGCCTTGGAAGAGGGCCTGCTCGGCCCCGCCTTCTTTGGGGAATCCCAGCAGCCGCTGCTCGAAGCTGACCTCGGCCGCGTCCCTTCCCGACCAGGATACTCTCGTCCCGGAAACGGACGAGTCGAAGCGGGCGAACAGTCCGGCCACGGCCTCGGCGTCCAGGCGGACCTCCGCAGCCAGCTCAGGGGCGGCATGGGTTCCATAGAAGGCCGTCAGCCGATTGCCGTCAAGGGCCTGATCATAGAGGGAGACCAATCCCATGACGGCCTTCTCGTCGATCCGTCTCTCGGCCGCTTCGAGGAGCCCGCGGGCCTCCCCATTGGCGGAATCGACGGCGAGAGCCTGCCGAGCCGCCGTCGCGGCCGCCTCGGCGTCTCCTTTGGCCCAAGCGGCACGGGATCGAGCCAGAAAAGCCGCGGGCGAAGCGGAGATGGCCGATGGAGGCTGGGGCGACGCTTTCGGGGGAACGGGCTGGTCTTGGGGCTTGGCGGCCGGCGCCTTCTCCGGAGCCGTCTTCTCATCCGGCTTGGTCTCCGTCTTATCCGTCTTATCCGCCGGCTTTACGGAGGTATTTTCCACCGGCTTTCCGGCCGGCTCGTCCGCAGGCCCTATCGCCGTCGGCAAGATCTCCGGCACCGCCGCTGCCGGGCGGGGCCGCTCGGCTCTGATCGCGGTCGGCGCGCCGGGCTTGGTCAAAATCACCCAGACCCCGACCGCCGCCACCGCCAGGATCGTCACGGCCGCGATCGGGATGATGACATGACGGATGTTGAACTTGATCGTGACGTCGCGGGTAGGGCGTTGAACGGGGAGCATCACCGCCCGCTCGGACGTCGACAAGCCTTTTTCGAGCGAGGCCAGCTCGGCCGCCAAGACGGACGCTGAGGCAAACCGTCTGTCGGGCTTCTTCTCCAGGCACTTGAGGATCACGGCGTCGAGGGCCGGCGGCGTCTGGGGATTCAGGCTCCGCAGCGACGGCGGGGCGGCCGATTTCTGCCGCATGGCCACGGCCAAGGGCGTGTCGCCCGTGAACGGCAGGCGGCCGGTGGTCATCTCGAACAAGATGATCCCCAGGGAGTAGATGTCGGACCTGGCGTCGGAATCGCTCCCCTCGATCTGTTCGGGAGGCATGTATTCGGGAGTTCCCAGGAGAACACCCACCTCGGTCATCCGCTTGGTCTTGACGAAGCGGGCGATCCCGAAGTCCATGATCCGGGCGTTCCCCTCGCGGTCGATCATGATGTTGTGCGGCTTGAGGTCGCGGTGGATGATGCCCAGACCGTGAGCTTCGGCCAGGCCTTCCGCGATCTGACGGCCCACGGCCAAGACCTTGGCGATCGGGAGCAAGCCGATGCGCTGGATGAGGCTGCGGAGGTCCTCGCCCGAGACGTACTCCATGGTGATGTAGGGTATGCCTCCGTCCTCGCCGACGTCGAACATCCTGGCCACGTTCTTGTGGGCGATGCGGCGGGCCAGCCGCAGCTCGTTGTCGAAGCGCTCCATGGCTTGGGGATCGGACCCGATCTCGGGCCGGATGATCTTGACGGCCACCGCCTCGTGCAGGCGGCGATCGTAGGCCTTGAAGACCTGACCCATGCCGCCGGCCCCGATCTCCTCGATGATCTCGTAGCGGCCGGCGATCAAGCTGCCGCGGGCGACTTCTTGGAGCGAGGTGGAGAGCGTCGCTGTCGGAAAATCAGAGGGACGGAGGTCCAGGCCGCATTGGCCGCAAAAGCGGGTGCCGGACGGGTTGACGGAATGGCACTTGGGGCAGTTCATGGCCCGACTCGATGGCCGACCGGGGCGGAACGATCGACAAGAATTCCCCTTCTCCCGGCCGCTCGCATAGCCCGCATCCTTCCTGCCCGGGACTATATCGCCGGCGCCTCGGAGAGTCAAGCGCGAACGGTGAGGCGGCTCCTACTTTTTCAGGTGCCGATCAAGCCAATCCAGGTAGCGGGACAAGCGGTCCCGCTGGTAGCTGGGCAGGGTCAGGCCGTGGAACTGGCCGGGGTAGACGACCAGCCGAGTCTCGACGCCCAGGCTCTTGAGGGCCTGGTACATCTGCTCGCCGCCGATGATCGGCACGTTGAAGTCCTTCTCCCCGCCCAGGAAAAGGGTCGGGGTACGGATCCGGTCGGCCTGGAAGAAGGGGAAGGAGACGCGCAGCCACTGGTCGCGGGCTTTCCAGGGCGGGCCGATCTCCTGCTCGTACTGCAGGATGTATTGATCGCTGCCGTACATGGACAGCTGCAGGGCGCTGCCGGCCCCGCTGATCGCGGCCTTGAACCGCGGGTCCGTGGCGATCGTGTAATCGGTCAGGATGCCGCCGTAGCTCCAGCCGCCGATGCCCAGCCGGTCGGGATCGGCCACTCCGGCCGCCACGGCCTGGTCGACCGCGCCGAGCAGGTCCGCGACCTCCTTGCGGCCCCAATCGCCGAAAATGGCCTTCTGAAAGGCCGAGCCCCGGCCCGAGCTGCCGCGGTAGTTGATCAGAAGGACGACGTAGCCGTTGGCCGCCAGGAATTCGGCGTCGAAGGTGAAGCGGTAGGCGTCCTGCCCGTTGGGTCCCCCGTGAATGATGAGGACCGTCGGATAGCGCCGGCCCGCCTCGAAGGCGGCCGGCTTGACCATGAGGCCATGGACCTCGGTTCCATCCTTGCTTCGGGAGGTGAAGTCCTCGGTGCGCCCAAGCTGGAGCTCGGCCAGGAGGGCATCATGGTGGTGAGTCAGCTTGCGCAGGCCGTCCGCCCCAAGGACGTGGACTTCGGCCATCTCGGTCGGGGAGCCGGCCAGGAGGGCCAGGCGACCCGCGCCGTCTTGGGTCAGGCCGGAGACCGTACGCCGGCCCGGAGTCAGGTTGACGACGGGCCCGCCCGCCAACGGCACCCGGCCGACGTAGACGGCCCGATCATCCTCGACGGCGAAGATCAAGGAACGCCCGTCCGGCGACCAGAGGATGGGATCGGATGCGGCACGGTCGAGCCCTGGGGCCAGGAGCCGCGGCGTGCCTCCGTCGGCGGAGATCATGGCGGGTTGGGATTGGTTGTAGGCCGAGTACTTCGGCTCATCGCCCTGAAAGTAGGCGATCCAACGGCCGTCGGGGCTCCAGGAGGGCCGGCCGGAATCGGGGCCGATAAAGGATGTCAGGGCCTTGGCCTCGGCGCCCGCCCGGGCCTCGATGACGTAGATGTTGGAGTCCGCGGACCGGTCGGGATCGGAGCTGCGGACGCTGACAAAGGCAAGCCTGCGGCCGTCCGGCGACCAGGCCGGCCGCTCGTCGTTCCAAGCGCCGGTGGTCAGCTGCTCGGCCTTCTTTTCCGCCACGTTGAACAGCCAAAGATGGGTGTAGAACCGCTTCAGGTAGCCTTCCCGGTCCTGCTTGAAGTGGTAGCGGTCGAGGACGATGGGCGGCGCGGTCTTGCGCATCCAGCCTTCGAGCTTCTCCGGCTCGTCGGCCGGGTCGACGTCGGCCACGGCCAGAACGATCTTGCGGCCGTCCGGCGACCAGGCGTAATCCGAGATGCCGCCCTTGACGTCGGTCAGCTTCTGGGCATCCCCGCCCGCTCGGTCCAGCAGCCAGATCTGGGCGCCTTTCTTCTTCTCCTCCTCCGTGCCGCGGGCCGCCAGGAAGGAGATCGAGCGCCCGTCCGGGCTCCAGCGGGGAGCGCTCTCCCCTTCCGGGCCGCGGGTCAATTGGACGTGGCGGGAGCCGTCGCCGGAGACCGTCCAGAGATCGCTGTCCCGCTTGTCCTTGGCCGCATCGGTCGTGCCGAGAGAATAGACGATCCAAGCGCCGTCCGGGGAGATCTGGGGCCCCGAGACCGACTTGATGCGGGCCAGGTCGTCCAAGCCGATGGGCCTCTTGGCGGGCGCCTGGGCGGCCAACGGCAGGGCGGCCACCAAGGCCAGCGCGGCGGAGACCCGGAAGATGCAGGCGGGCAGCTGTGTCATGGGGGGATGGCTCCTTGGATCGATTCGGCGGTCCGGCCCGGAAGCAAGATAGGCCGGAGCCGGGATGTCTGTCAAGGCGGCGCCGGAGGCGGATCCGCTTGCGGCGGCGCGGAGTTTGTTCTATTCTGGCTCTCCGATTCGCATCCGGAGGCCCAGGCTGATGTCCGACATCCCCGCCGAGAAGAAAATTTTCGGCTTGAGCCGCAATGTCTTCGTCTTCGGCTTCGTCAGCCTGCTGAACGACTTCAGCAGCGAGATCACGGTCCGCATCCTGCCGCTCTTCCTGTCCAACGTCTTGGGCGTCAAGACGGCCGTGATCGGGCTGATCGAGGGTATCGCCGACAGCACCGCCACCCTCCTTAAAATGTTTTCCGGCTGGTTCTCGGACAAAGTCGGCCGCCGCAAACCGCTGGTCTTCGCCGGCTACGCCCTGTCTTCGCTGTCCAAACCGCTCTTTTTCTTTGCCAACTCCTGGCCGTTCGTACTGGTCCTGCGCTTCCTGGACCGGGTCGGAAAAGGCATCCGGACCTCCCCCAAGGACGCCCTGATCGCCGACTCAACGGACGAGAGGAATCAGGGCCGGGCTTTCGGCTACAGCCGAACCATGGACCCGCTGGGCGCCGTGCTGGGCCTTCTGACGGCCGCCGGCCTGATAGCCCTCGGCGGCGCCGCGGTCAAGATCATGACCCGGGGCGCGTTCCGCCAACTTGTGCTGCTTTCGGCCATCCCGGCCATCGTCGGCGTCGTCCTGGTCGCCGTGCTCATCCGCGACAAGGGCCGACCAACCGGCACGAGGGCCTTCCCCAGTCTCTCGCTCAAGGGCTACGACGGGCGCTTCCGGGCGTTCCTGGGCATCATGGTCCTTTTCACACTGGGCAATTCGTCCGACGCCTTCCTCATTCTCCGATCCCAGCAGCTCGGCCTGTCGCTCGTCCAGATCCTCCTGATGCTGGCCATGTTCAACTTGGTCACGACCCTGGTCTCCTACCCGGCCGGCGTTCTCTCGGATCGGATCGGCCGGCCCAAGGTCATCATCGCCGGCTGGCTGGTCTACGGGCTGATCTACCTGGGCTTCGCCTTCGCCGACCGGAGCTGGCAGGTCTGGACCCTGTACACGGTTTACGGGGCTTATTATGGGGCGACCGAAGGCGTGGCCCGGGCCTTGGTCGCCGATGTTGTGAAGGAATCGGGCAAGCGCGGGACGGCCTACGGCCTGTATAACGCGGCCGTAGGGATCAGCGCCCTGCCGGCCAGCTTTGTAGCCGGCCTGTTGTGGCAGAAGATCGGGCCAGCCGCGCCGTTCTTATTCGGAGCCGCTCTATCGCTCCTGGCGGCGGTCGCCCTGGCTTTTCTGGTGGGGAGCCGCAAGGCAAGGGAATCCGCCTGAGCGGCGGCGGCGCGGGGGAAAGAGCGGCTGGAGCCGGACGTAAGCCGAATTCTGTTCCCGCGTGAAGCGGGGGCGGTTATTTGACTAGCCCCGCGGTTGCCCGCGGGATCCTGCGGCCGACCCGCCCCCGGAACGGGCCGTTCCATGGGGGGCCGTTTGGCCTTGCTCCGGATGGGGTTTGCCCTGCCC
>DFYJ01000068.1:19084-19909 GCA_002383325.1 Candidatus Aminicenantes bacterium UBA4085 | reverse complement strand
CTGCGGAGTTCGGACTTTCCTCTCCCCCGCGCCCCTTGCGGGGCCGGGGAAGCAACCGCCGTGCCGGCTCCAGCCGCCCCTTTTATACCACAGCGCCGGCGGGATAGGGAAATCGAGGCGGCCGGACTACTCGGGCTTGGTCTCCGGCTCATCGTCCGGCTCGGGCGCTTCGCCGGCGCTGGAGGTGATCTTGATTCCGTATTGATCCAGCTTCTTGTAGAGGTTGGAGCGGGGCGTGTCGATGTCGCGCGCCGTCAGCGAGATGTTCCAGCCGTTGGCCTCCAGCTTGGCCAGGATGAAGTCCCTCTCGGCTTGGTCGCGGAAATCCTTGAGGGTTTTAATCCGGTCGGGCTCCGGCATCAGCAGGGCCCGGCCGCCGCGGATGACCTCGGGCAGGTCGACCCGCCCGATGACGTCCTTGTCGACCATGATTAGGAGCCGCTCGACCACATTGCGCAACTCCCGGATGTTCCCCTTCCAGGGCGCCTTGGTCATAGCCTCCATCGCCTCGGGGCTGAAGGCCTTGGCCCGGAAATTGTTCTCCTCCGAGAAAAGACGGCTGAAGTACTCGACCAGCAGCGGAATGTCCTCTTTCTTGTCACGCAGGGCCGGCGATTCGAGGGGCACGACGGCGAGGCGGAAGTAGAGATCGTCGCGGAAATTTCCCTTCTCGATCTCCTTCTTGAGGTCCTTGTTGGTGGCGGCGATGACCCGGACGTCGACCTTGGAGATGCGGCTGGAGCCGACCTTCTGGACCTCGCCCTCCTCTAGGACCCGCAGAACCTTGGACTGGGTCCGCAGGCTCATGTCGCCGATCTCGTCCAG
>DFYJ01000068.1:0-18991 GCA_002383325.1 Candidatus Aminicenantes bacterium UBA4085 | reverse complement strand
GCCGGTGCCGCTCTCGCCGTGGATGAGGATGGTGGCGTTGGTCGGAGCGGCCGCCTGGATCTCCTTCCACAGCTTTTTCATCAGGGGATGGCTGCCGATCAGCTCATAGTGCTTGTCGGCCTTGCGCCGCAGATCGAGGTTTTCGCGGGCCAGGGTCTTCTGCTGCAGGGCGTTGCGGATGCTCAGCAGGACGCGGTCGCGGTGGAGCGGCTTCTCCAGGAACTCGAAGGCCCCCAGCTTGGTGGCCTCGACGGCGTTGGAGATGGTGCCCTGGCCCGAGATCATGATGACCTCGGGCGAAGCGGGCCGGGCCTTGATGTCCTTGAGGATGTCCAAGCCGTCGCGGCCCGGCATCATGATGTCCAGCAGGACGACGTCGATGGCCGTCGACTCTTCGAGCAGGCGCAGGCCGTCCTCGCCGTCGCCGGCCTCCAGGAAGATGTAGCCCTCGTACTCGAGGATCATCTTCAGGGATTTGCGGATGCTCTCCTCGTCGTCGATGACGAGGACGCGGGCTTTTCGCTCGGGCTTCATGGATTCGGGCCTCCCGGAGAGCCGATTGTAGCACACCCCCGGAAATAGCAGACACATACTCATTTCAATTTGGTATGTGTCTGGAAATTCGAAAATGGTATGTGTCTGCTATTTCTATTTCGCAGAAGGAAACGTCAAAGGATTTTACATAGAATGGTTTAATCGGAGCCGTCCCCCCCTGGCGGTCTCCCTGGCATGGATATTGCGAGAAGGAAAGACGAGAACGCCTGAAAGCGCTTGGCATGAGGCCGCCCGGACGGCTAGAATGGGTGCGCAGGGGAGGCGGAATGGAGCAGAAACAGAACCGGGGCGGAGGGCGAACCGGCCCAGCCGCCGCCTTCTTGGTCTTTCTACTCGCCGCGTCCGCAGGCCTCCCCCAGGAAGCGCCCGCCAAGGACCGCTCCTTCACGCTCGACAACGGCCTGCGCGTCATCCTGCTCGAGCGGCGGACGCTGCCGCTGGTCAATGTCGTAGCGGCCGTCGGCGCCGGAACCAAGGACGAGACGGAAGCGACCAGCGGCGTGACCCACCTGCTCGAGCACTGCATCCTCTTCCGCGGCACCGAGCTTCGGACCGGCCATGAGGTGGCCGCGGACATCCGCCGCCACGGAGCCTACTTCAACGCCCACACCGGCCAGGACCTGGCCGTCTTCGAGATGTCCGCCCCGGCCGAGCACGCCGCCTTCGCCCTCCGCAACCAGAAGGAGATCCTGTTCAGCTTCCGGATCGCCGAAGCGGATCTCGCGTCGGAGAAGGACGTCATCCTGGAGGAGATACGGCAGATCGAGGATGACCCGCTCCGCATCGGCAGCTCGCTCATCTACCAGAACCTCTTCCCCGGGCATCCCTACGCCCATCCCGTCTACGGCCGCCCCGAGACGCTGCGCCAATTGACCGCCGCCGATGTGGAGGCCTTCCACAAGCGGCTCTTCGTTCCGGCCAATGCGGCCCTGGCCGTGGTCGGAGACTTCGTCCTGGACGAAATGGAAGCCCTGGTCCGCTCAGTCTTCGGTCCGCTGCCCAAGGCCGATTTCAGGCCGGTCCCCCTTTCCGCCCCCGCTCCGCTGGCCAAGACGGTCACGATCGAGCTGGAGCGGGATGTCGAGGAGGGCTATCTCATCGTCGGCGCCGCCGGCCCCGACTACAACAGCCCCGACCAGTACGCCGGGGACGTCCTGACTGAAGCCCTCGGCCGCGGCCTCAGTCCCAAGCTCCTGCAGGCTCTGCGCGGCGGCCGCCGGGAGCTGGTCAGCACCGCCTCCATGAGCTTCATCGCCTTGAAGCGGGCCGGGGCCTTCCTGGCCTACGCCTCGCTCGACCCGAAGGACATGGAGGCCGCCAAGCGGGAGATGACGGCTTATCTCCGCAGGGTCCGGGACGAGAGCTTCTCCAAGTCCGAGGTCCATGGCGAGGCGAGGGAATACGCCTACGAGCATCTCGAAGGGGCCCGCAACGAGCTGCGCATCGCCGTCCAGAAGGCCTGGGAGAGCGGCCTCGGCCTGGCCCGATCCCTGGCTTCGCACATCATGCTCGGCGAGTCGGACTCTCCCATGGATTACCTGGAGGGCATCGCCAAGGTCACACCCTCGGACCTGCGCCGGATCGGGGCCCGCTACTTCAGCCGGGCCGAGTATGTCGTTGTCTCCGTCAAGCCGAGGTCCAAGTGAGAAGGCTTCCGACCGCCGCCGCCGTGATCGGACTGGGGCTGAGCATGGCCTTGGCCGCGGGGACTCGACAGACTCCCGCGAACCCACCCGCCGGCCGCGCCGCCGAGGCCTCGTTCCGGCTCGACAACGGCCTGCGCGTCATCTGCCGCCACGACCCGTCATCCGAGGTCACCGTCCTGCTGATCGGCATCAGCGGCGGCCTGGCGGCCGAGCCGGCCGACAAGCCCGGGCTGGCCTTCCTGGCCTCCCGGCTGGCCTTGGACATCCCCGACCAGAGCAAGGCCCAGGACTTCGTCGCCAAAGCCCTCCATGTCGGACTGGATGTCAGGGGTGACGGCGCCCTCATCCGCTTGGAGTGCCTGAGCGAGTTCTTCGACGGGATCGCCGCGTCCTACGCCCGCATCCTGGCCGACCCGCTCTTCACCGGCGTCCGCATCGACGGCATCAAGGAATACATGAGCCATCAGCGCCGGATCGAAACCGACGACGCCGGCGGCGTCGCCCGCCTGGCTCAGGCTGAAGCTTTCTTCCCGGGCGCCGGATATGGACGCTCGATCTTCGGGACCGAAGCGGGGCTGGCCGCGATCAAGCCCGGGGACATCAAGGAGTTCTATGGCCGCCTCTTCGTGGCCGGCAATATGACCCTGACCGTGCTCAGTGACCTCGGCCAAGACAGCCTGACGGCCACCCTGCGCAAGAGCTTCGGCCGCATCAAGGGCGGGACGGCCTGGACTCCGCCGGCGATCGCCGCCGCCGTTCCGGTGGAGCGCCGGCGCGAGATCCGCAAGGAAGCCCTCCAGGTCAACGTCTCGGCGGCCTTCCCTCTTCCGGCCGCAAGCCGCAGAACCTATGTCCTCAACGCCCTGCTGGAGAATGCCCTGGGCCGCGGGCCCGGGACGCGGCTCTGGGGCCTGCGGGCGGAGAGGAAGCTGGCCTACAACGTCACGGCCGCCGCCGTCCAGATGAGGCAGGCCGGAGTGCTGGGCGCCTATCTGGAGACGGAAGCCGCCAAGAAGGAGGAGGCCCGCCAAGCCCTGGCTGAAGTTCTGACCGGGACGTGGCGAAGCGGGCTTTCGGCCGAGGAGCTGGACGTGGCCAAAGCGGGGCTGAAGACCTCCTTCCTGCGCAGCAACGAGACCAAGCTGGCCCGGGCCGAGACCCTGGATCTTTTCGAGTCTTTGGGGCTGGAAGCCGACTTCTTCGAGGGCTTCGCCGCCGAGGTCGACGCGGTCACTCTCGATGGGATGAATGCCCATATCCGGGCGGTGATGGACCCGGCCCAAGCCCATTGGGTCTTTGTCGGCCCGGCTTCCGTTCCCGGGCCGCGGCCTTGACTTCCCCCTGCCGCCGGGGATAATGGATTCGATTCCCCGAGCGGAGGCCCCCTTGGCGGACACGAAGCTGGACGACGATCATTTCTGCTTCGCCTGCGGCGAGCGCAATCCTGACGGCCTGCGCCTCGCCTTCGAATACCCCGAGCCCGGACGCTGCCGAGCCGTCTTTACCCCGGAGCGGCGCTTCCAAGGCTGGGCCGGCATCCTGCACGGCGGCATCATCTCCACCCTCCTGGACGAGGCTCTGGCCCACGCCTACGGCGGCCCGGACCGGGGCGCGGGGGAAGCGGCCGTAACCGGCGAGCTGTGCGTCCGGTTCAAGAAGCCCGTCCCGATCGGCGTCCCGGCGGTTCTGGAAGGCCGCGTGATATCGGTCAACGGCCGGCTCGTCGAAGGCGAGTCGAGGATCCTCGACCCGGCGGGGACGGAGCTGGCCGCGGCGACGGGCAAGCTGTTCAAGCTGAAGAAGGCATAGCCCTCGGAAAAGGAGATCGTCATGGCCCAAAAGATCGCCCTCTGCGGTTTGGACTGCGGAGTCTGCCCCGCCTTCATCGCCCACGCGACCGGGGATCTGGCCCTGCAGGAGAAGACGGCCAAGGAATGGACCGAGATCTATCATTTCGCCTGCACGCCCGAGATGATCGACTGCGTCGGGTGCACGGAGACGGAAGGAGCCCACATCGGCCACTGCGGCGAGTGCGCTGTCCGCCTTTGCGGGCTGTCCAAGGGCATGGCCCACTGCGGGGACTGCCCCGACTATGACATCTGCCCGACCCTGGCCGGCTTCCTGGCCCAGGTCCCGACCGCCAAGGCGAACCTGGAGGAAATCCGGTCCGGCCGAATGAGATCGTGAGGCGGCAACCGATGCGCCCTCCATTCCGAAACGCCCTTCGCCGGACGGCCGGGATCTTCGCCCTCGCCTGGCTCGTCGCTGCGGCCCCGGCCCGGGCCGAGAAGCCGCAGGACGTGCCCAATCCCCTAGCCGTCGACAACCTCTTCGTCGGAGACAACGCCGGCATCCTGGGGCCGGAGTACGTGCGACTGATCGACGAGATCTGCCACAAGCTCGAGGACGCCACGACCGCCCAGCTGGCGGTCATCACAGTCAAGGATCTCGGCGGGCTGACCATTGAGGATTTCGCCGAGCGCCTGTTCCAGCGCTTCGGGATCGGCCGGAAGGGCAAGGACAACGGCGTCCTGATCCTGTGCGCCCTCAAGGAGCGCGACGTCCGGATCGAAGTGGGCTATGGTCTGGAGGGCGTCGTCACGGACTCCATCTCGTCCCGCCTGCTGGATGAGGACGCGGTCCCCTTCCTGGCCAAGGACGAGTTCGGAAGAGGCCTCCATGCCCTGGCCAAAGGCGTGGCCGGGACGATCGCTGCGGCCCAGGACGCACCCCTTGAGATGATGGATCCCGGAGCCTGGCCCGCCCAGCCCGCCCCTGCCGTCCTGCCNNCGAGCCCGCGGCCGAACCCTCCTCGAACGGGCCCCTGGCCCTGGCCGGGCTGGCCGTTCTCTGGGGTCTGATCGGCAACAGCCTGGTCGTCCGCAAATACAGCCGAACCCGCGGCAAGACGGCCCGGGCCAACGCCATCAAGAAGGCCAACGGAGTCACGGGCCTGCTGTGGACGGGGTCCGGAGCCGGCGCCGTGGGCCTCATGGCCGGGCATACCGGCTTTGGCGCGACCATCCTCTCGCTGCTCGCGCCGGCCGCGGTGACGCTCGGCCAGGGCTATATGCGAGGCGCCCTGAAGCGACGCCTCGACCGCTATCATCTCCCCTGCCGCCAATGCGGGAAAGGCATGGCCCTGACGCCGGAGGACAAGGACGACGAATTCCTGACCGTCGAGGAAGCCGCCGAGGAGCGGGCCGGGGGGATGGACTACGAGATCTGGACGTGCCCGTCCTGCTCCCATCAGGAGCGGCTGTCGGCCAAGATGGGCAAGGCCCGCGAATGCCCCCAGTGCAAGAGGCGGACGCTTCGGGAATCGACCACCACTCTGGAGGCCGCGACCCACAGCCACGGCGGCCGGATCCGGGTCGACAAGACCTGCCTGAATCCCAAGTGCCGATTCAAGGAGTCGCGCGAGCGATCAACCCCCAAGCTGGCCTCGCCCTCGACGAGCTCGAGCGGCTCCTGGAGCTCGCATTCCTCTTCGAGCGGATCGCACTCCTCCTTCGGGGGCGGACGCTCGGGCGGCGGGGGCGCCTCCCGGCACTTCTAAAAAGAGCAGGCCCTTGCCCTCCCCTCGTCGAGGGAACCCGACGACACCGTTTTTTCGGATTCATCGCCGGATTTCGGGTATGAGCGCTTCAGGGTATCGTCCCGGCGGCTTCGGGCTCTTTTCGCCTTTTTCCATCCTCGCGGTGACCGCGCTTCGCGTGTCACCACGAGGACGGAACTCCGCATCCGAGACCTACCGAACATAGATACCACCCACCCCATCTCGGATCCGTGAGATTGTCGCATGCTCAAACATCCCTCGGCGCCCGTTGGGTGCCCTCAGAGAGTTGTGGAAAAAGGCGGAGCCCTTGCTATTTCGCCGTTGGCCGATACCCCGAATCGCTCTGTCCCCCCGAAATCTGGCGATGAACCTTTTTTTCGGAACGGGAAGGCGGCTCGAGACGAGCGGCGATCAAGGCGAACACAACCTGCACATCCGGGATGGGGACCCAGCCGCGGGCACTGAAAATCGAAACGGATTCGTTAGAAAGGCCTGGTCAGACGCCAGCACGTCAGAGGGCCGTCTTCAGGATCGACCCGGCTGCCGCAGCGGCTGAATCCGTTCTTTTCCAGGACGCGCTCGGAGGCCCGGTTGGTGACGGACGTCTCGGCCGTGACGGCCGTGACCTCGGGCCGTCCGAAGGCCTCCTCGATCATGCGCGCCGTCCCCGCGGAGGCCAGGCCGCGGCCGGCCTGGGAGGCGGCCACCCCATAGCCGATTTCGACTTCCCCGGCTCGGGGAGCATTCCTGTAGCTTCCGGCGCCGACGAGGAGTCCCGTCTCCTCCTCGAGGAAGAGGCGCGGCGAGCACCAGAACCACTCCTCGCCTGCCTCGAAGCGGCGGCCGGCGTCCTCGACGACCACCGCCGGCAGCAGGTCCGGCTCGGCCGCGGCGAAGCCCCGGCAGGAATCCAAACCGGCTCCCTCGCGCAGGCGGCGCAAATCGTCCGGGGCCAGGGCCAGGAGGCGGATCACCGCTTGCCCTTGGCGGCGGGGACGATCTCGATGACTCCGGTCTTCTCCAGGTTCTTGATGATGGAGACGACGGCATCCAGGTCCACATCGGGGTACTCGGGTCCCAAAATATAGCCATACTTGGCGTCTTCGCTGCCGATCTGGAGGTTGCCGCACTCGGCCCGGACGCCGTTGTAGATCTCCAGGATGGTCCGTTTCCCGTCGATGAAGTAATTGATCGAGGAGGAGGTGAAGCCCATCCCCCGGAAGCCGCTGGGCCTCCCGCCGGCCGACGGTGGTCCCCCCGCCTGCCCCGTCGGTTTCGCCGGTGCGGCCGCAGGCTGCGCGGTCTGGCCCTGGGCCAGAGCTTTGGCTTCGGGCTTGGCCGGTGTGGGCGGAGGCGTTTGAACCGCCGGCTTGACCGGTGCCGGAGCGGGCGGAGGGGTCTGGGCTTGCCCCGGCGCGGGGGCGCCTGCCGGAGCGCCGCCCCCAGGAGGCATCCCACCGCGCATAGCCTGGCTGCGCTTCTGGGCCTCCTCGGAATAGGCCTTGTACTTGCGGCGCGGAACGAGCTTGGAGAACTCGATCTCCCTGTCCGTCAGCTTAAGCGCGGCGGGCTTGATCTTGAGCTCCGCGCAGAGGCTGCCATAAACCGCGTCGATGCGGCGGGCAGCCGCGGCCCGATCCGACGCCAAGCTTTCGCTCAAAGCCCGAATGTCGGCTTCCACGGCGGGCGTTGCAGCCAGGCTGCGGACCGATTCGACACTCCCTCGAGCCCGGCCGAAGGCGCCGTCAACCTTGTTGAGCGCGGCCTTGTACTGCTCGTGGAGCTTGGCCGGATCGCGACCCATGAGCCGGACCGCCTGGCGCCCGACCTCGGCAATCCAAGCGGCGCCGTGGCCCGAGGCCTCCCAAGCCAAGTCCCGGGCCTCCGCTTCGCCGGCCCCCGCCAGGTAGGCGAAGGCGGCCGCAGCCACGGATCCGGTCCGCTTCAGCTCGGTCGGATCCACGTTGACCAGCCGGTCGGCGCTGCTGTGGTAGAAGCTGTCCGGCCAGTAGTTGAACTGCATGGTCGGAATGCGGGCGGCCAGGAAGACGGTGTGGTCGCTGCCCGAGGTGATGGCGGCCAGCGGCGACATCCGGTAGCTGAAGACCCCGTTGCGGCCCTGCATGGTCCGGATATCGCTCTGGTCGACATAGCGCAGCAGGCTGGCGATGAGGTCGTTGAGGAAGCTGGGAATTCCATCCGGAGTCATCTTGATCCGCAGGTAGCTTGCGGTCGCCGCGGTATCGGCACCGGTCATGTCGAAGTTGAGAGCGGCCACAAGCTTGTCCTGCAGCTCCGGATGCTTATTCATAAAGGCCGAGGATCCGGAGATCTCGTTGCCCCAGATGAAGTGGATCGTCCGCCGCGGTCGGGGCAGGACGCCGTCCCGGACCAGCCGGGCGATGGTCCGGCCGATCTCGAGCAGGGTCGCGACGCCGGTGCAGTTGTCGTTGGCCCCGGGCGTGGCGATGGTCTCGAAGGCGTGAGCCACGCAGAGCAGCTCTCCGGCGGCTGGATCACTTCCCGGAATGCGGGCCCAAACGACGTTCATCTGGGCCGGGTGGGTCTTAGCCCGAACGTGGGCCCGCAGGACGACCTTCTCGCCCCGCTCGGCCAGTCCGCGCAGCTCCAGGAACTGGCGCAGCGACAGGGTGAAGCCGAATCCGCCCTTGTCCGGGCGAGCCGAGACGTTGGACCAGCCGACTTGGTCCAGGCTGTAGTTGGGCGCGTCGGAGCTGACGCCGGAAGAGCCCGTGCCCAGCGCCCCGGCGGCGCCGCGCGTGGTGACGGCTCCGCCGAAGGCCTGGCCGACGGATCCGCTGCCGAGGACGATCTTCCCGGCCACGTCCTTGCCGGCGTAGTCGGCCTCGCGGCCGGCCCCGACGTAGACCATCTCGGCCTCGACATCGGCGCTCATGCTGCCCTGGGCCAGGGAAGACGGCACCTGGTTGAGGCTGGCGATCTTCTTGAGGGTCGGCTTGACCATCCATAAATCGCCCTCCTCGCCGTCCCAGGTGTCGCGCGAGGGATACTTCTCGACTTGAACGTCGGACATGCCGGCCAGGACAGCCTGGTCCCGGATGTAGGCCGTCTCGTAGTAGACGTCCTTATATTCCTCCGGCGTCCGGTCCCGGCTCCCGGCCAGCATCTGGACGTGGAGGTAAGCCTTCTCGCCTGAGAACTCCTGGAAGATCGGCTCGCGCATCGCGGACGGGACGACACAACGGTCGGGCGGAGCGGAGGCGGCGGCGAGGCCGGCGATGAGCGCCGCGCACAGGATCATGGGGGCAGCCCGGCGGATGCGGTGGGACATGGCTCGCTCCTGGGACGGATGGCGGCTCGGGCCCATCGCTCCGGCGGAGGGCGCGCCGCGGAAGGGACGATCATACGCATTGTCGCGCGGCCAAGTCAATCGGGTATAATGATGCTTCCGATTCCACGGAGGCCATCATGTCATTCTCCGAACGGCTGCTGTCCCGGGCCACCCGCTCCATGGGCGTCTCGTTCATCCGGGAGATGCTGAAAGCGACCAAGGGCGTCGAGGGCATGATCTCGCTGGCCGGAGGGATGCCCTCGCCCGACTCGTTCCCCAAGGACCTTCTGGCGGGCTTGTTCCAAGAAGTCGTCGAACGCGAGGGCGCGGACGTCCTGCAGTACGGGGCCAGTGAAGGCGACGCCGTCCTCAAGGCGCAGATCCTGCGGCACGAGGGCGACACCTCCGTCGGTCCCGACGAGATTCTCATCACCGACGGAACGACCAACGCCATCTATCTCTTCACTCGGGCCCTGATCGACCCGGGTGACGTCGTCGTCTGCGAGGCTCCTTCCTTCAGCGGCTCTTTGGTGGCTATCGAGGCCTGCGGGGCCGAGCTGGCCGGCGTGGAGATGGACGAGGAAGGGCTGGTCGTGGAGAGGGTCCGGGATGTCATCCGGGCCAAGCGGGCCGACGGCCGGATCGTCAAGTTCCTCTATGTCATTCCCGAGTTCCAGAACCCCAGCGGCCGGACCATGAGCCTGTCCCGCCGCCGCGATCTCATCCGGACCGCCCGCGAGGCCGAGGTCCTGATCCTGGAGGACCAGCCCTACCGCGACCTGCGCTACTACGGCCGGCGGCTGCCCAGCCTGTGGAACCTGGCCCGGGACGAGTTCGGGGACGATCGCACGGTCACCATCTGCAAGTCGTTCTCCAAGATCCTGGGCCCGGGCTTGCGGCTCGGGTTCGCGGCCGGTCCCGCCCCGCTGATCACGGCCATGGCCAGCTGGGCCCAGAAGGTCACCGTCTCGCCCGAGGGAGTAGCCCAGCGGGCCGTGGCCCGCTTCCTGGAGCGGGGTTACATGGCCGCCCACGTCGAGCGCATCAACGGGCTCTACCGGGCCAAGCGGGACGCCATCATCGCCGCCTTGAAAGAGTCCATGCCGACCGGCATCCGCTGGACGGAGCCCGAGGGCGGCTTATTCATCTGGGTCACCTGCCCGCCGCCAATCGACACCGACATCCTCTTCACCGAGGCCGCCAAGGCCGGGGTGGCTTTTATACCGGGATCCAAGTTCTACACGGCCGGCACGATGCGGCGCGACGAGATGAGACTGAACTTCTCTTACGCCGGGGCGCCCGACCTGCGGGAAGGCGTGGCCCGCCTGGCCTGCATCCTTCGCCGGACCTGATGCGGAGATCCCGGCTCAGAGCCGGACCCATCGTCCGGCCCGCGACGATTCCACGGCCGCGTCGATGATCCGCATAGCCTCGTGCCCCTCGGCGAAGCCCGGGAAGGCGGCCTGGAACGGCCGGCCCTCCCGCTTGGCGGCCGCCGCCTCGTAGAACTCGCGGAAGAGATTCGTGACCGCGTCATGGTAGCCCATTGGGTGCCCCGTCGGCAGGGAGGCGAAGCGGACGGTCGCCGCATCCTGCAGCTGCGAGGATTCATAGAAGGTCTCGTTGCCGCGGTCGCGCCGGCCGATCCACAACGCGTTGGGATGGACATGGCTCCAGGCGTAGGACTCCCTGGAGCCGAAGACCTGGAGCTCGATGTCGACCTTGCGGCCGGCGCAGACCTGGCAGGTGGTGAAATTGCCCCGGGCGCCGTTCTCCAGGCGCAGGAAAAGGGCCGCGTAGTCATCGAGCTCGATAGGCACGTCCTCGGTCTCGCCCTCCTGCCGTGCGGCAAACGAGCGCGGACCGGCCTTGGGCTTCTTGCGGACCGGGATGCAGGTGTGCAGCTCGCTGAAAACCTCGACGATCCTGAGGCCGGTGATGAATCGGACCAGGTCGCACCAGTGGCTGCCCAGGTCGGCGACTACGTTGGCCCGGCCCGCGACCGCCGGGTCCAGGCGCCAGGAATAGTCGGTGTCGTAGAACAGCCAGTCCTGGAGGAAGTGCCCGACGAAGGCCCGGACATCGCCCAGGTCGCCGCGCCGGACTCGGGCCGCGGCTTCCTGGACCACGGGATAATAGCGGTAGCAGAAGTCGATGCCGGTCAGCGTCCCCCGCTCCGCGGCCAGACGGAGGAGCTCCCCCGATTCCCGGGCGTCCAGGGCTAAGGGCTTCTCGGACAGGATGTCCTTGCCGGCCAGGATGGCCTTGCGGTTGATGTCGAAATGGACGTTGTTGGGAGCGCAAACATGGACGACCTCGATCCCGGGATCGGCCAGGAGATCATCGGCGCTTCCGTAGATCTTGGGGATGCCGAGCCGGTCCCCGGCCCTCCGGGCCAGATCCAGATCCGGATCGGCCACGGCCGCGACCTCGACTTCCGGGATCCGGCGGAGCATTTCCAGATGGACCATCCCGATGTAGCCCGCGCCGATGACACCGACCTTGATTTTGCTCATCCCGGCCTCTCTTTCCGCCCGACTATAGCCCCGGCCGCAAAAGCCTGTCAATCGGCCCGACGGCCTCAGCCCCAGATCGTCTTGAGCTGGGGGTATTGGGTCTTGAATCCCAGCAGGGCCAGATAGGAGCCGAAGTCCGGGTAGAAGGCCCGCAGGTCCCGCAGATTCTGCATCGGGTCGTAGGGCGTGTTCTCCGGGATAGTCGCGCCGACGCACTCCGAGAGCAAATGCAGCTTCTTCGACATCCAGGCGTCCAGGATCACCGGCAGGCCGAAGGGCCTGAGGGCCAGGACCCGGTCGTCGCGCCCGATGATCGGCTGGGTGATGATGAACTCCGCCCCGGCCTCGACCTTGCGCTTCATCTTCTCCAGCTCCGCGTCCTGCGGCTCGTAGGGATTGAAGGCCACCCCGCAGTGGAAAGCCCCGGGAAATTCCCGGGCGATATAGCGGAGAAGCTCCACCGACGTCACCGTGACCGCCGGGATGCCGATCTCCTGCGGCTCCAGCCGATGCAGGCGCTGGCTGCCGTCGCCGGAAACAATCAGCAGGTGGCGGCCGCCCATGGCCCGATAGGTCCGCAGCAGACCGTCCAGCTCGGACTTGGCGTGGAAGGTGTTGAGGTGGACCAGCAGCTGCTCCGGAAGGACGGGCAAGCCGGCAATCTCGATGACCTCGGTCGCCTGGAAGCTGAGCAGGCCCATGGGGTTGTCGGTGATGCAGGCCGCATAGCCCGCCTCCATCACCAGGCGGTATTTCTCGGCGAATTTGGCCAGGTCGTCCTCGATCGTCTCGCTGTCGCGCTTGGGGGTCAGGATCTCGATATGGAAGATCTTCCGGTCGATGTGCTCCTGCATGGTCCGCCTCAGGCGTAGAATTCCTTGAGCCGCAGCAGCGTCTCGAATCCCTCGAGCTTCAGGATGTCGTTCAGGCAGGCCAGGGCCGGGTGGCCCTCGGCCAGGATCTCGTACTTGCGGG
The DNA here is from genome assembly GCA_002383325.1 of Candidatus Aminicenantes bacterium UBA4085. Lineage (GTDB taxonomy): Bacteria > Acidobacteriota > Aminicenantia > Aminicenantales > UBA4085 > UBA4085. The sequence continues at coordinate 6,427 of DFYJ01000068.1, read as the reverse complement.
ACGTCGAGCCGATGATCGTGTCCAAGCCGAGAGGCATGGCCAGGGTCAGAAAGGCGCTCTCGAGCGGGCCCTTGACCGGGGAGCCGTCGGCTCGCTTGGAGGGCAGCATGACCATGAAGTTGCTCAAGCCCACGGATCGGTGCGTCCCGGCCAGCTCGGAATCGGCCTGGATGAGGGCCAGCGCGTCCAAAACGCGCCGCAGCTGGCCTTCGCAGTCGCTTCCTATCGGGGCGATGCCGGGATCGATGACCGCCCCGTCGTTGCGGAAGCCCGGGATGCGGGACTTGGCCTCGGCCAGCAGGCTGCGCGCGGTGCGATGGGTCTCCTCGGCGGTCCGGTTGGGCGAGGATTCACCGCCCTCAAGCCTCTCGGAGGCCATCAGGATCGGCCGGAAGGGTTGGATCCGGAAGAGGTCAAACATCGCGGGCCGCAGCGGGGAGATGGAGTTGAGGATCGGCTCCCGGCCGCCGGCCAGAGCCGGGTCGTAGGCCTTCAGGGCGGCCTCGGCCAGGGTCGGGTCGGGCGTGTCGATCGACAGCGGCTTGGCCNNTGAACTCCGGCGGACGGGAGCCGACGTTGACGTCGATGTAGGCCGCCCCCTTCTCGTCCTGGGCCCGGGCCAGCCCGACCAGGCCGTCGATATCGCCGGCATCGAAAAGCTTCTTGGTCGAGGGAACGGAGTCGTTGATGGATTCGCCGATGATGGTCAGCCCTGTTATGCCCATGGCTTCTATTTATCCTTTTCCCCGCCGCGGCGCAACCCGCGCCGCCTTCCCGGCACGGTTTCCTTGACAGGCCCGGCGCGGCGGCGATACATTCGCCCCATGGCCGCTCTTGCTAGACGCCCTCTTCGCCCCCGCCTTTCTCACCTTCGCCCAAGGATTCCATCGGCGGCCCTGCTCGGATTGGCCTTGATCGCCGGGATGCTCTTCCCGCTGCCGGAACGCCCGGAATCTTCGGCCGGAGCGTGGCGCTGGGATCGGGCCGAGGGCCGCCATCTGGCCCTCATCGGCCCCTCCGGCGAGGTCTGGCGGTTTCGCTGCGCCCGCGGCCTCGACCACGCCTATTTTCATCCCCTGGGCACCATCGACGGACGCGTCCTAACGGCCGATCATCCGCCCGACCACGTCTGGCACCACGGTTTATGGTTCAGCTGGAAGACCATCGACAAGATCAACTACTGGGAAGTCGAGGCCGAGACGGGACGTCCCGCGGGCCGCACGTCCTGGAAGCCGGCCAGGATTCAAACCCGCAAGGACGGCTCGGCCCGCGTCACGCTGGCCCTGGATTATCGGCCCGCCGGCGCTCCCAAGCCTGTCCTGACCGAGCGGCGGACCCTGGAGATCTCGGCGCCCGGACCGGACGGCGGCTACGCCATCGATTGGAAATGCGATTTTCGGGCGGCCAAGGACCTTGTCCTCGACCGAACGCCCCTGCTCGGCGAGCCGGACGGGCGGGTCAACGGGGGATATGCCGGACTGGCTCTGCGCCTGTCCGGAGGGCTGGAGGATCTGCGCCTCATGACCGACCAGGGCCCTGCCCCGGAGTTCCAAAGCGACCGCTACCGCGGCCGCCACATCGGCCTCGACTATTCCGGCTTGGCGGGCGGCGAGCCGGCGGGCATCGCCATTCTCGACCACCCGTCCAATCCCCGCTCGCCCGTCGCCTGGTACGTCGTCCACACGAAGGTCATGAGCTTCCTCAATCCGGCCTTGTTGAGTCCTGCTCCCCTGCCGCTGCGAGCCGGGGCGCGCACGACCCTCCGCTACCGCATCCTGGTCCATCCCGGCCGTTGGGATGCCGCCCGTCTCAAAGCCGAGTCCGCCCGCTTCGCCCGAATCCGTTGAAGAGAGGCTGCTGATGAAAATGAGGTGCCTGGCCCTTGGATTTCTGGCCGTGACGACGCTTTCCCTCAGCGCTTCGGATCGTCCGGCGAGCCCGGAGGCGCGGGACGGCGACCGTCTGACTCCCGTCGTGCTGAAGCAGAGTCAATTGCAGGGGGAGATCGGCCGCCGCATCGACGACCTCATCTCCAAGAACTTCATGGCCCTCGACCCCGAGAAGCTGTTTGTCGAGCCTTTCCGCCTGCGCCCGTTCAGCAGCGGCGGGCATTACGTGGGCATCGGCAAGGTGATCGACGCGGGAAGCTATTTCGCCGCCTACACGGGTGATCCCAAAGTGGCCGAACAGACGTCCCGCTTCCTCAACGGCGTCATGGCGACCCGCGATGCCGACGGCTACATCGGCACCTTCAAGCCCGAGCCGGACGGCCGTCAGAACCATTACAACTGGGCCCTGCACGAACAGGAGTACCTGCTGCTCGGGTTAACCCGCCACTATCTGGAGACGGGAGACGAGCGGTCTCTGGAACACGCGCGAAACCTCGGCGATTACGTGATCAGGACCTTCTCCAGGGACCCCAAGCCCGAAGAGATCTGCACGGCCGGGCTGCCGGAGGCGTTTCTCCTCCTCCATAAGAGCACCGGGGAGGATCGGTTCCTGAAATTCGCGGCCGAAGCCCGGCACGGTAATTCAAAAGCCGAGGTCCAATGCGCCTCGCTGCTGGACTGGAAACAGACCTTCGATTCGGGCGCCGCGCATGTCTACGTCATGCTGGCCCGCTGCTATGCTCAGACGGAGCTGTACCGTTTCATGAAGAGTCCGTCCCTCCTGGACATGTCGTCTTACATGCGCCATGAGCTTCTCCGCCCGGGCGGCGGGATCAACGTGGTCGGCTCGGCCTCCGACGGCGAATGGTTCTCCACCACCCAGAACGGGGCCGGGTTGATCGGTGAATCGTGCGTGACCGCCTACCTGGTCCGCTGGCTGGAAAGCTTGATGCGCCTGGAGGGCGATCTCCGTTACGGCGACATCATGGAGCGCACCGTTTACAACGCGCTCTTCGCGGCCCAGGACCCCGCCGGCCGGAAGCTGCGCTACTTCACGCCGTTCACCGGCGAGCGGGTCTATTTCGACCAGGACGGCTTCTGCTGTCCCGGTAACTTCCGCCGCATCATGGCCGAGCTGCCCCGGAAGGTCTACTACCGCAGCGTCGACGAGGCTATCGCGGTCAACCTGTATACGGCCTCGACCGCCGTCGTTCCGCTGGCCGCGGATCTGTCCGTCAGGCTGGCCCAAGAGACGGATTACCCGAATTCCGGCCGGGTCGTCTTCCGCGTGACCCCGTCCCGGGAAGCGGCCTTCGCCCTGCGGCTGCGCATCCCCCGCTGGTGCCGGAAGGCGGCCGTCCGGGTCAACGGCGGGAGCGCGATCGCCGTGCCGTCCGGAACAACCACCTACGAGCTTCGTCGCAAGTGGAAGGCCGGCGACACCGTGGCTTTGGACCTGCCCATGGAATGGCGCTTCATCCGGGGGCATCAGCTCCAGGAAGGCAAGGCCGCCCTGGCCCGGGGGCCCGTGGTCTACTGCCTGGGAACGGCTCAAAACGCGGAGCTCCTCAAGAAATATCCGGATTTCAAGGGGCTCGTCATCGATCCGGCCTCCCTGGCCCAACCCGAGAGGGACGATTCGATTCGCCCCGACGGGAGAAGAGTGCGGCTCGCGGCCCGGGTGGAGGCAGCCGGAGCCTGGAGCCAAGGCGCACCCCGCGAGACCGTGACCTTCACGGAATTTATCGACCCGACCGGGATCGCGACGTTCGTCCACCTGCTGGATTTGAGTCCGGCCGTCCCGGACGAGCTGATGTCGGACTGCTTCGGCTCGCCGAAGATCCGCTAGGGCCCGAGCCGAGGCTAGGCCTTCAGGGCCCGAAGATCGATGCGGGCCAAGTCGTCCGTCCCCAGCCCGCCCGCCGCCGAGGAAGCGACATGGTTGGCGATGGACCGGATCGACTCCAAGCCCTGGGACCGGCGCTTGTCCTCCAGGATGTCCAGGCCGAGTCGGTCCATGGCCACGGGGTCGCGGCTGAAGAAGATGCGATTGTCCGTAGCCAGGTGCGTCCCGGCGACACTGACCGTCGAGATCTTGGCCGCCTCGCCGATGTGCAGGACCATCTTGTCCCGCAGGCAGGAATGGGACAGGATGGCGGGGATGGCCTTGGCGCAGTAGTCGATGTGGAAGCGGACCTTGTTGGTGGTCACGCCCAGAGCGACATTCTTCAGGGCCCAAGTGACGCCGCTGTCCTCGTTGTGCTTGAGGACGGCGATGTTGACCAGCTTGGTGATGTCCCGCGACACGATGCGGGAGAAGCACGACTTGTCCTCGTCCGGGATAATCACCCCCTCGAACTTGTCGACTACGGCCTCGGCGATCTTTTTGATCCCCTCGCGGTCGTCGTAGGCACTGTAGAGGCGGCGCAGCTCGGGCTCGAAGGCGGTCGCCCGAGCGTCTCCCATCCGGGCCAGCATCCACAGCCAGGTCACCGAGTTGAAAATCTGGCGGTAGGAGGCGGTCTGCAGAAAATCCCTGCGGACGAGCTCCCGAAACTTCTTCAGGGCGCCGTCTTCCAGCGACAGGAAGACATCGCGGTCGTAGCCCTCGACCCAGGGCAGGATCGATTCGCCCTGGGTGGACGTGCCCATGACCCGCATTCCGACCGGCCCCTTGTTGAGGGCCAGTCCGGTCCGCTGGAACTCGCGGTCCAGGCGGTCCCAGACGATGATCGCGTTCTCTTTGACCCCCGCGGACTGCAGTCCCGCCGCCACGGCCCGGATGGACTCGACCGAGGAGGAGACGCGCGGCGCGCCCAGGCAGTTGATCTTGATCCCGACCACATCGTCGGGCGAGAACATCGAGGCCCAGGCGGCTGCCTCGGTCTTCTCCCCGGTCAGCTCCTTCATTCCGGCGGCAAAGGCTCGGCCGACAGCCGAGGGATTGTAGCGGGTATCGAGGAGCATGTCGTCGGCGGCTGCCGAGACGACCCGGCTCTTGGCCGTTGCTTGAGGAAAAGATTCCGGACCCGAAGGACGGACGCCTCCCGCGCATCCGGACAGGACCGTCCCCCCGGCCAATGCCGCCGCCGTCTTGATGAATTCCCTGCGTGTCGTCATGAATCCTCCTCGAGTGCCCCCATTTTAGCAGATTTCCAGTCCCTATTGAGTAGGAGGGGGGCTTGCGCCCCCCGTCCTCTCACACCACCGTACGTACGGTTCCGTATACGGCGGTTCAGGACGTCGCTCGGGTTCCGAGGAAGCTGTCCAGCAACGACACGAGTCCTTGGCGGTTGAACTCGGCCTTGTTAAAGGCTTCGTTCATGTGCGAGGCCCCGGCATTCCACCAGGGGCCGCGGCCGTTCCAGGCCGATTGGCGAGCCCGGTCTTCGTCCAGTCCGCGTTGCATCAGCTTCCTTCGTCGGGTTGCTCCCCGTTTCCACTGCCGCCAGAGCACGCACCGGAGCTTCCTCCGGAGCCATTCATCCAGCGTTTCGAAGACGATCCTCACCTCCGACAGTCGGAAGTACTGGAACCATCCCCTCAGTTTCACGTTCAGCTTCGCGATCAGCCTTCGGATGTTGCGGCCGCGTCCTTGCCGGAAGATGAGCCGAAGGCTTTCCCTCAGCCGTTTCTCCGATCGGCGCGCCACCCGCAAGCGCGGGTTCCTCTCCGAAGTGATCGAGTAGCCCAGGAACTTCAGGTCCCAGGGCCGACCTACGGCGCTCTTCGTCGCGTTCACCCGCAGATGCAACCGCTTTTCCAGGAACCGGGTCACCGTCGCCATGACCCTCTCTCCCGCCCGCTTTGACCGCACATAGATATTGCTGTCGTCCGCATAGCGGCAGAACCGGTGTCCGCGTCGTTCCAGCTCCTTGTCCAGAACATCCAGCAGGATGTTTGACAGCAGCGGCGACAGCGGGCTGCCCTGCGGCGTGCCTTCCGTCCGGACCGTTTCCGGCCCGTCCGTCATCAGCCCCGCCTGCAGGAACCTCCGCAGAAGCCCGAGCAGCCGTTTGTCCTTGACCCGCCGCGCTACCAGTGCCATCAGTACGTCATGGTTCACTCGGTCGAAGAACCTCTCCGGGTCGATATCCACAACCCATCGCAAGCCCTTCGCCACGTAGCCCCTTGCCGCCTGCACGGCCTGTAGCGCGCTTCGCCCCGGTCGGAACCCGTAACTCCCCTCCGAGAACGTCCGATCCCACGCCGGGGCCATCACCTGATGCACGGCCTGTCCGATCAACCGGTCCACCGCCGTTGGGATGCCAAGCTTTCGCATCCCGCCGTCCGGCTTGGGGATCTCAACTCCCCTTACCGCTTGCGGCTTGTACCGGCCCTCGAGCAGCTCCGCTTTGCTCCTCGCCCAGTGGGTCTTCAGGTAGGGTTCCAGTTCCTCAACGGTCATCCCGTCGGTCCCCGGCGCGCCCTTATTCCCTTGGACCCGTTTAAGGGCTCGGATCATGTTCTCGCGTCCGACCACCGCGTCCAGCCATCCTTCGTCCTCCGGATAGTCGGGCTCCGTCCCTGCCGTGACG
>DFYJ01000006.1 GCA_002383325.1 Candidatus Aminicenantes bacterium UBA4085 | reverse complement strand
GCCCTCGGCGTAGTTCCGGAGCGGCCGGCCGCCGCCCCGCCGCGCCCGCCGGACGAGTTCTCTCTCCAGCTTACGCAGCTCGAGCCCGAAAGCCGCGATGCGGTCCTTCGGCCAGGGAGTCTTGTAGGAGAGGGCGAAACGAACCGAGGGCACGCCTTGATCGATCAAGCCGAAGATCGTCTCCGACAGCGATCCTACGCTGTCGGGCGTGAAGACGCTGTTGGTCTCCAGGCCGATGCGACGGCTGCCCGCCAGCTCTTCGAGAAGGGTCTCCAGGCGCTCCCCCGAGCCGGCGGCTCGCTGGAGGTCCTGGAAGCCGCCATCATAGCTCAAGCCGACCCGGAAGCGGTATCGCTCCAGGAGATCCCGGACGCGCCCGTCGAGGAGGCTCCCGTTCGTGGTCAGCCCAAAGCGGGGTCGGCGGCCGGCCGCCCGAGCCGCCCAGGCGATCGCGGGGACGATCTCGGCTAAAAGGGGGAAGGCCAGCAGGGGCTCCCCCCCGAAGAACAAGACATGGAAAGTCCGGCCCGAGCGAGGCAGAAAATAGTCCACGGCTCGCCGGGCGGCGACGGAAGACATCCGCGCCCGCCCGCGGCGCCGGCAGCAGTACTGGCAGGAAAAGTTGCAGTCGTCGGTCAAGCCCAGGTGCAGGCTCCGCAGGGAAGCCGTGGCTGGGATCAGATATTCGGCAGATAGCGCGGACAGGATGTCACCTTGGCCAGCGGCTTCACTCCGCCCCGCAAGGCCTTATCCAGCATCCGCAATCCGGCCAGGCCTTTCTTCCGGTCTTCACCCGCCGGCAAGGCCTTGATCGCCGCCTTGGCGTCGTCAAGAGCCTTCAAAATCTCCGCCGTCACGCGGATCGAAGGGGCTTTGGTCATGGGAACCTCCTTAGGGGGTGGGACTCCTGGCCAGGACCTTGGTTAGAAGCGGGGCCCGGCGCATCCCGTCGAAGTTCGGATCGATTTCGATATAAGCGCGCATCATGTACGATCCGGCCGCGCCGAGCTCGGCGAATCCCTGGCGCAGGAGGGATTCGGCCCGGCCGTACTCGCCCAGGCCGGCATAGACCGAGGCCTCCCGCAGGTGGTCCATCAGCATGGCGTCCTTTTCCGGGTTGAGGAGATCAATCTCCTCCAACAGGGCGAAGGCCCGGGTCTGGTCGCGCCGCCGGGCCGCGATCATGGCCTCGTAGAGGAGGGCCCCGATCTTCAGGTAGATCGGCGTCGTGCAGGAGCGGAAGGCGGCCAGGCTCCCGGCCAAGTCGCCCTGGAAATAGAGGATCTCTCCGCGCCGGAAAGCCATCAACGGGAGGGGGTGATTCCGTTCGATCTCCACGCAGACGGCCAGGGCTTGGGCGAACTCGCCCTGCAGCATCAGCGTTTCGGTATAGTTGCCGTTCTTCAGGGCGGTCGGTTCCGCCAGGAAGGCGATCCGCTGCAGCCGGCCGGCTTCGGCCAGGTCGGCGGACCGGCCTTCCCGGTCGAAGCGCTTCAGATAGCAGTGTCCCACGATCGCGCACAGATGGCCATCATAAGGATGCAGGGCCAGGGCTTTGGCGGCCAGGGGGAGGTATTGCGCGCTCGTGTCGCTGCGCAGGATGAACTCGCGCATGATCAGGTTGTTGATCAGGACGACGAAGTAATCCGGCCGGTTGGGGTCCAAGGCCTGGGCCTTAGCCAGCGTGAGATCGGACTTGTCCAGCCACTGGACGTCCCTGAAGCCGTGGTAATTCACGTAGTTGCCGTAGCACTTGGCAAGACCGATGTAGGCGCGGGAAAAGCCGGGATCGGCGGCCAGGACTCTCTGGAAGATCTCGATGGCCAGGTCGTTGGCCGTCTCCTCGCCCTTGTCCGCCAGGCTGGCCGCCGTCCAATAGAGGGACCAGGGGTCATCGGCATCGTTCTTGGCGAGGCGGCGCTGGTAGAGGCCGCCCGAAAAGGGAGACAGAGAGGAAGCTTGCGGCCCGGAGGGTTCCGGCATGACATCGCCGGCCATGGAGATTCTGACCCGCGTCTCCTTGCGGATCGCTTGCAGGCAGGAGGACATGTCGGCCAAAGCCTTGTCGAAGATCCGGCTCCACAGCACTTTGGCGCTTTTGGCCTCCTTGAGGACGACGCTCAAGGCCGGGGCGCCTTCCCCGGGCCGAAGCTCCGCTTGGAATGTGTAATCCGGAGCCGGCAGGCCGGAAGCGCGGCCGGACGAATCCTTGAATCCGGCCGGCAGGGGTCCTTCGGGCATCTGAACGACATTCACCCGGCCGCCGAAGGCCAGGATGGAATGCAGCTGGGCGTTGATCTCCGAAGCTTCGAATTGGCCGGAAGGCGTCGCATCGAGGGCCCGCAACGGGAAATAGGCCAGGACGGGAGCTTCCGGCTTGGAAATGATCAGCGGCCTCAAGCCGAACCAGGCCAAAGGCCCTCCGATCAGAAGGACCGCCGCGGCGATGGTCAGGGGCGCGCCGATGCGGCGGGNNTCCTGCGTCCTATCCGGCTTGGGATTCGGCGAGAGTCGGTTGGCGAGCCACTCGTCCAATTCGGCCCGACGGGCAAAGACGCGGGATCGGGGAGAATTCGGATCATAGCGCCGGACGGGCAGGCTGCATTCGGCCGCCCAACGCGAACAGGTCTTGACGTCGCACTTCAGGTAATCGGCGATCGCCTTCCAGGAGCGGAGGATGTCTTCATCCGGCATGGCCAATTCCGGCTTTGCTTTTGACACACCTATACTATTCGTATTGAACACTTTGTCAACCAGGCGCAACCCCGCACTCCGTTTTTGATGAGCTGGAGCCCCCCAGCCTTCGGTTCTCACTCGCCCCAAATCAGACCTGACAGCACAAACTTAGCCTTCTATATGGAAAAATCAATCCTTCGCGCCCCAATTCCCGATTTCTCCCTGTTATTCCCTATCCCCGAGCCGACCCTGAAAGCCGTCGTTTCGCCGCCTTGCCATCGACGATATGATTGGCTCAGAATAGCGCCATGAGTGTTGCGTCACTTTTGCTGTCCTTGTGCCTTCTCTCCGCCCCCCAGCCCCCGATTCCCATCCAGCCCCAACCACTCGGGGCTGGAGCCCGGGATAACGGGATCAATGTCCTGCTCGATTCCGCCCACCAGTTCTCCTTCTTTCACCACTGGCAGGTCCAGGAAGCCCTGCGCGAGGCGGGCTTCCGGGCAACCGGCAGCCAGGCTTCGCTGGACCGGGCCTTGACGCCCGGCGCGCTCATGCGGGTGAGGGAGCAGGACGACCACGCCTGGGGACGCGAGCGGCCTTTCACTGCCTTGCCCGCCCCCGCCTTTGACGTCGTGCTGTCTTACCAGCACGGCGGCTTCCAGCCTTTTCCCCCTGCCGAAGCGGCCGCTCTGGCGGCTTTCCTCGAGGCCGGTGGCGGCATCGTGTTCGACGTCTCTGCGCCGGACGCGCCGGCGGCCGGCATCCTCCGGGAATACGGCGCGGTCATCAGCGGACGGACGGGAGAAGCCCTGACGGAGCCGATGGATAGAAAGCTCGGGCTTGAGGCCGCTGAGCTGCCGCGGGACCTCCGGCAGGCCGAGCTGAGCCCGGATTGGACGGTGGAGGCCGGGGCCGGCGGCCGGCTGGGGGCGGTGGCCTGGCGGAAGGCCGGCCGCGGGACCATGGTCGTCCTGGCCGATCCCAGGCTATTGCGGATCAAGGACGCCGAGGGCGAACGGGTCAACGCGGAGCTTTTGCGGTGGGCCGTGCTGAAAGCCTCGGGAGGCCCGCGCCGCAAGGCGGATGGACGGCGCGTGCCCTGGGAGCCCGAGGGCCTGGGCGGAGCTTTTTACCCCGACAACGAGATCGAGGTCGGAGGCCTCCGCGTCCTCTATAGCGACAACCAGCTTCCCTCGATTGTCGAGCTGGCTCGGACCCGGACGACCGAGGTCCTGGCCATCCTGCAGAAGATGCTGCCCACACCCCCCAATCCGGGTAAGGCCTATTACATCAACCTGGCGGCCGGCGAGGGCGGCGGCTGGGCTGAGAACGCGGTCACGCCCAAGATGGCCGGCACGATCTCGATGAAGCCGGAGTCCATCCTCAGCATCCTGGCCCACGAGCTGGCCCACACCATGTACGGGCCTGAGGCGTTCGACGGGACGCCGGGCTGCCGGATGCCGGACTGGTGGAGCGAGGCCCACGCCGGTTGGTTCCAACGAAAAGCCATAAAGGAGCTGGGATTCGGCGATCGTTGGCCGTACTACTCCAAGGCTTTGGCCGCGGGGGACCCGACCCTGAGCCTCGACCTGGCCAACCTGCCCCCGGACAAGGTCCGCCTGGCTTGAGACAAGGCTTGGGTCATCTGGTCGATCCTAGACGCGCGCTACGGCGCCGACTGGTACCCCAAGTGGCTGGCCCACATCCACAAGACCATCAACGATCCCCAGCGGCTGCTGACGATGGACGAGTACATCCGGACGGTCAGCGAGGCCGTGGGCGAGGATACGGCACCGCTCTTCGAGCGCTTCGGGACGACCGTCGGCCCGGCCGGCCGCACCACCCTGCCCCCCATCGGGCCCCGGAAGTGAGCTCTTTTCTCCTCACCCCGCGGACGCTTTGATCCAGTCCGTCACGGTCTTCCAGGGTCGGGAGCGAAGACGGACTATTTCTCGGCGGCCAGGGCGACCTGGGACCAGAAGGCGTATTTCTTGGCCGAAACCTTGGTCCCGGTCGAGCTGACCAACTGGGTGATGTTATCCCCGCCGGCGATGTTCGAGCTGCCGGTCGCGCGGGCGTTGGCCCGGGCCATCTCCGGAGTCATGCCGCCGTACTCCAGGCCGACGAAGAGCGTCTTGCCGGGGGCCGAGTCCAGCCCTGCCTGGGTGGAAGCGGGTCGCTCCAGGGGGATCAAAAACTCGTAGACCGTCATCGGGCCCTGGACTCCGACCTTGTAGACCGGGTTCTGGACCGGCGTCTCGGAAGCGGGAGCGGCTTCCGGGGTTGCGCCTTTGACCTCATGGGCGTAGAGGTACCACCCGGGCTTGGACTTGATCTGGGCCCTGACCTCATCGCTGACCGGGCCCTGCTTCTCCAGCCGGGCGATGTACTCGTCGGGCTTGATCATGACCTTGTGGAAGAGGATGCCGTAGTCCTTGTTCTTCTTGGCCTGGCTGAAGTAGATCGTCACCCCGGTCTTGTCGATGGTCGACTTGGCCTTGGGATCGCGGATGACTAGAAGGACATACAGGTTGTTGGCGTCGTTGGCAAAGGCGTAGCCGACATCGCCGCCGGCGGCATCGACAAAGGCAGGATTGCCCCAGTCGGCCGGGACGCCGTCGACGGCAGGCGGGGCCGCGACCCAGGCGCTCTTGACCGGGACTTCGGCGGCCGCGGCGGCCAGGGAAAGAAGGACGAGCAGGGCGGCGAAAAGGGCCGCCTTTGGTTTGTGGTTCATGTTGGAAGATCCTCCAATAAGGTAAAACGCCGCAACTGGCCAGTATTATACACGCTATTGGACGCTCCTCGAGCCAGAATCTTCCGAACGCCCGGCGGCCCGCCAGCGGAAAAGGCGGACAAGGCCGATAACACAGGAGATGAGGGCCCCGAGGGCGATGATCAGCAGGATATTGGCCAGGACCCAGTCCCGAATCGACGCGACCCTGGCCATCCCCTCCCCGGCCTCCCGAAGCTCCCTCAGGCCTCGCAGGGAGGCCCGTATCTCCCCTTGATGGGAGAGCAGAACAGCGGCCATCAATCCGGTCGAGCCGGCATCGATCGCGGCTCTGGCTCCTACCCGCCAGCGGGAGAGCTGGGGACGTACCAGGTTGGCGGCGGCCAGGATGATGCCGGCCAGCATGACCAGCCCGATGGGGACGAGGTAACGGCTGCGCAGGTCCAACCAGAGCGGCGAGGTCGGGAGAGCAAGAGGCTCCCCATTCCGGATGGCTAGGCCGGGGACACGGAACGACCCAAGCCACCAGGAGAGGAAGAGCAGGCCCAAGATGATCTCGGCCACGGAGGACGCCCGCGAGGCCCTCCGGCCGTCCTTGACGGCGGGAAGCCGTGAGGGCGCCCAGTCCCGCCCCGACCCCGATCGGCCTTGGACATGCTCGGCGACCGCGAAGCCGAGAGTGATCAGGGCAAACCAAGTTAGGGCCAGCGTCCAGAGGGAATCCAGCGATCCGGCCAGGGCCTTAGCGGGCGATGCCGATCGGGAGGGCAGGAGGAAGGCCAGGGCCAGGGGGAGGAAGATCCCTACGCCCAACAAAATCCAGCCCTCGATCTTGAGGGCCAGGACGTACATCGGGAAGAGGGCTGGACCGATGAGATGGCGCGCCGGTAAGTAGCGGCCCGCCGTTTGAAAGGGCCGGCCGCGCGTCTTCAGGAGAGCCTCGACCTCGGACCCGGTCAAGGGGCGTCCCAAGCCGGCTTCCCTCTCTTCCCGCTCGGACCGGATGTCCTCGGCCAGCTCGTCGAGGATGTCGGCCCTGCGGTCCTTGGGCAGCCAGAAGCCGACGGCGTTGAGGTAGCGGTCAATGAGCTCCATCGTTCAACTCCTTCAAGATTCCAGTCAGGGACTCGTTCAAAGCGATCCATTCCGCCGTCAGGCGGTCCAGGATCCGTCGGCCCTCGGACGATAAGCTGTAGAAGCGCCGGGGGCGGCTTTCCTCCTCCCGCCACTCGCTGGTCAGCAGACCTTGGGCCTCGAGCCTCCGCAGGAGAGGGTAGAGGGTACCTTCGTCCACCGCCATCCCCTTCTCGGCCAGGGATTTGCGCAGGGTGTAGCCGTAGCGCTCCCGCCCCAGCTCGGCTAAGACGGCCAGAGGCACGCATCCCCGGCGAAGCTCCAGGCGGAGACTGTCAAAATGATCATGAGTCATGTCGTATACCTTTGGGCCTATGCATTGTCTCACATAGTATGCGATGCACAGTATCGGTTGTCAAGTCTTTTTTTCTCTTTATAAGGCTCGTCGCTAGCCTTCTATTCCTCTTGGGCCATCGGCGAGCTGGGCTTGGCGGTTCTCCGCAGGAGGGCCCGGACCCGGCGGAGTTCGACGGCGGGCAGATCCCATTTTTTGAAGAGGGCCTCGAGGAGGGCGGCCAGCGATCCGCCGTAGAGGTTCCGACAGATCGACCGGACCTGGTCGGCGGCCGTCTCGTCCCGGCCCCACTTCGGGACATAGACGAAGGCTCGCCCGGATTTGCGCCGGCCCAGCCATCCGTACTCCTCCAGCCGCCGCATCTGGACCTGGACAGTCGTCCGCTGGACGGACTTGCGCCTCCGGGCGTTCAAACCGGCCCAGACCGAGTTGACGGTGGCCTCGCCACGGTCCCAGACCTCACGCATCACATCCAGGCTCTCCAACGACAGCATATGGTGCCTCACGGCCGCCTCCCGGCTTCGTCTTGCGGTTTCATATAACCTATTATAAAACGACAGTTGTCGTTTTTCAATGCGTCGAATATTTTAATTATCCCCTTGACAAGCCATTTTCGCTATGATATCTCTGTTTCAGATTTGAGCGGATTCCGGCCAGGAGATTGCCCATTCTTCCTTTCGGGCCTTCGGCTTCCCCCTCCCGCCGCCGTCTCCTGCCCGATGCCGCCTTCCCTTTCCTCCGTCCCTTCACCGATCCCTATTTCCATAAGGAGGTTTAAGCACGTGGATGTTCCAACCGACCGCGTGAACGCCTTTATCCGGAAGCACAAGAGCGAGAAAAAGGCCCTCATCGCGATCCTCCAGGACATCCAGGCGGAGTACAGCTACCTGCCGAGGGAAGCCTTGCAGCAGGTGTCCCGCTCCGTCGGAGTGCCGCTCATCGACGTGATCGGCGTGGCGACCTTCTATCGGGCCTTCAGCCTGAAGCCGCGCGGGAAGCACGTCGTGACGGTCTGTTTGGGCACGGCCTGCCACGTCCGGGGCGGGCCGAAGATCCTGGAGGAGTTCGAGCGCCGGCTCGGCGTCGCCTCGGGCGACACGACCGATGACGGCAAGTTCACCCTGGAGACCGTGGCCTGTCTCGGTTGCTGCGCCATCGGCCCGGTCGTGGTCGTCGACGGCGAGTATCACGCCCAAACCTCGATCCGCAAGGTCGAGGCCATCATCAAGCAGTACCAGAACAAGTGAGACGCGCCATGAAAGCACCCCTCAAGCTGAAAACGGTCAAAGCCCTGGAGCAGGCCATCGAGGTCCAGAAGAAGGCCCGGCAAGCCGACAAGAAGCCGGTCCTCACCGTCTCGGCCGGCACCTGCGGCCAGGCCCGAGGCGCCCTCAAGGTCGTCGAAGCCCTGCAGGGCGCCCTGAAGAAGGCCAAGCTGGACAAGAAGGTCAGGATCCGGGTCACCGGCTGCCACGGCTTTTGCGAGGCCGAGCCGAACGTCCTGGTCCATCCGCACGACCTTTTCTACCAAAAGGTCGATCCGGCTAAAGCCGACACCATCGTCCTGGAGACGCTCAAGAAGAACAGAGTCATCAAGTCCCTGCTCTACAAGGACCCGGTCACCGGCAAGACCGCGCCCCGGGAGAAGGCCATCCCCTTCTATAAGAAGCAGCGGCGGGTCGTCCTCGGCGACAACGCCCTGATCGATCCGACCCAGATCGACGACTATATGGCCATCGGCGGGTACGGCGCCCTGGCCAAGGTCCTGTCCAAAATGACCCCGGAAGGCGTCATCGCCGAGGTCAAGACGGCCGGCCTGCGCGGCCGCGGCGGAGCCGGTTTCCCGACCGGCGTCAAGTGGGAGATGGCCCGGTCCCAGAAAGGCAGCCCCAAGTACATCATCTGCAACGCCGATGAGGGCGACCCCGGAGCCTACATGGACCGCAGCCTGCTGGAGGGCAACCCGCACCGGGTCCTGGAAGGCATGCTCATCGGCGGCTTCGCCATCGGCGCCTGCGAGGGCATCATCTTCGTCCGGGACGAATACCCCCTGGCCGTCAAGCACGTCGGCCTGGCCGTCGAAGAGCTCCGCAAGCGGGGCCTGCTGGGGAGCGACGTCCTGGGCACCGGCTTCTCCTTCGACATCCGCATCGTCAAGGGAGCCGGGGCCTTCGTCTGCGGCGAGGAGACGGCCCTGATCGCCTCGATCGAAGGCCTGGTCGGCGAGCCGCGCCAGCGGCCGCCCTTCCCGGCCGAGAAGGGGCTCAACGGCAAGCCCACCGTCATCAACAACGTCGAGACCTGGGGCAATGTGCCCATCGTCCTGGGCAAGGGCGGCGCCTGGTACGCCAGGATCGGCACCGAGAAGAGCAAGGGCACCAAGATCTTCTCCCTGGTCGGCAAGATCAACAACACCGGCCTGGTCGAGGTGCCGATGGGCACGACCCTGCGCGAGATCATCTTCGACATCGGCGGTGGCATCCCCGCCGGCCGCAAGTTCAAGGCCGTCCAGACCGGCGGCCCCTCGGGC
Organism: Candidatus Aminicenantes bacterium UBA4085; assembly: GCA_002383325.1. GTDB lineage: Bacteria > Acidobacteriota > Aminicenantia > Aminicenantales > UBA4085 > UBA4085. Next base: position 12,614 of record DFYJ01000006.1, on the reverse strand, counting down.
GGCTGCCTGCCCACGTCCAAGCTCGATCTGCCGATCGACTACGAGAGCCTGACGGCGGCTTCGGCCATCATGGGCTCGGGCGGCATGATCGTCATGGACGACAAGACCTGCATGGTCGACATCGCCAAGTACTTCCTCAACTTCCTGCGCGACGAGTCGTGCGGCAAGTGCGTCTCCTGCCGCGAGGGCACCCAGCGGATGTACGAGATCGTCACCCGCATCTCCGAGGGCAAGGGCAAGGTCGGCGACATCGAGCTCCTGGAGGAGCTGGCGATGGCCGTCAAGGACGCCTCCATGTGCAATCTGGGCATCACGGCGGCCAACCCCATCCTGTCCACCCTGCGCTACTTCCGGCGGGAGTACGAGGCCCACATCAAGGAGAAGCGCTGTCCGGCCGGGGTCTGCAAGTCCCTCATCCGCTTCACCGTCCTGCCCGACAAGTGCACCGGCTGCCTGGCCTGCAAGAGGGCCTGCCCCAACGACTGCATCCACGGCACCCTGCGCGAGGTCCACAACATCGACCAGGAGAAATGCATCAAGTGCGGGGCCTGCTACGAGGCCTGCAAGTTCGAGGCCGTGGAAGCCCAGCGCGACGAAGCCATCGTCATCCTGGAGGGAGCGAAATGATCGCCTTCAAGCTCAACGGGCTGGAGGTCCAGGCCGAGAAGGGCTGGACCATCCTGGACACCTGCAAGTTCTTCGGGCTGGAGATCCCGACCCTCTGCTACATGGAGGGCCTGACGCCCTGGGGCGGCTGCCGGCTGTGCGTCGTGGAGATCGGGGAGGGGCCGCGGGCCAAGCTCGTCTCGGCCTGCACCTACCCGGTCGAGGAAGGTCTGGTCGTCCGCACCGACACCAAGCGGGTCATCGCCGCCCGGCGGATGATGATCGAGCTGATGCTGTCGACCGCGCCCATGTCCAAGGAGATCCAGGACCTGGCCTCCAAGTTCGGGGTCACCCAGCAGCGCTTCCCGCCCCGCAACGAGGAGTGCGTCTACTGCGGCCGCTGCATCCGGATGTGCGACGAGCAGATGGACGCGCGGGCCATCGGCTTCCAGTACCGCGGCTACAAGAAGAAGATTGGGACGCCCTTCGACATTCGGTCGGAGGTTTGCCGGCTGTGCGGCGCCTGCATGTATGTCTGCCCGGCCTGCGCCGCCCGCTGCGGCGGCCCCAACGCCGACACGGACATCTGCAACGCCTGCCTGCAGGTCGAGCCCACCTGTCTGGAGAAGTACGGGGAGCTGACCTGCTGGATGTATGACGCCGGCCGCTGCGGGACGTGCGTCCAGGAAAAGAAAAGCTGACAACGCCATCAAGGAGGCAAAAAAACATGTCGTATACCAAGCTCAATCGAAGCGCGGCCACGCTGACCAAGAACCGGACCGAGGGCTCGATCAGCTCCCTCAGCGGGATGTGCGTCACGTGCGTCGACGGCTGCATCGGGATGTGCGAGATCGGCAAGTCCGCCTACCGCGGCGCCGAGGTCCTCTATCCCCAGCCGTTCGGGATCATCACGGCCGGAGCCGAAAAGGACTATCCCTACGACCTGTCCCACTTCTCGGTCATGGGCACGGCCGCCGGGGCCTACGGCTGCGAGGCCGACTCGGACAAAGCCACCTTCGAGAAGGTGACCACCGAGACGACCATCGGCCGCAACAAGGACATCAAGCTGAAGCTGCCCTTCGTCGTGCCGGGCATGGGCTCGACCAACGTGGCCAAGAACAACTGGGAGGGCCTGGCCATCGGAACGGCCATCAGCGGCTGCATCCTGACCGTGGGCGAGAACGTCTGCGCCATGGACGAAGAGTCCGAGATCAAGAACGGCCGCGTCCTGCGCTCGCCCGACATGGAGATGCGGGTCCGCAGCTTCCAGAACTGGTCGGACGGCTACGGCGACGTGGTCGTCCAGGCCAACGTCGAGGACGGCCGCCTGGCCGTCCAGGAATACGCTATCGACAAGCTGGGCGTGGAGACGGTCGAACTGAAGTGGGGCCAGGGAGCCAAGGACATCGGCGGCGAAGTCAAGATCAAGAGCCTCAAGAAGGCCCAGGAGCTGAAGCGCCGCGGTTACATCGTGCTGCCCGACCCTGAAGACCCCAACACCATCCAAGCCTTCGAGAAGGGCAGCTTCAAGGAATTCGAGCGCCACTCCCGGATGGGCATGGTCGAGGAGGAATCGTTCATGAAGCGGGTCGAGGAGCTGCGCAAGGCCGGCGCCAAGCGGGTCTTCCTCAAAACCGGGGCCTACCGGCCGGCCGACCTGGCCCGGGCCGTCAAGTACGCCTCCAAGGCCAAGCTGGACATGCTGACCGTGGACGGCGCCGGCGGGGGCACGGGCATGAGCCCCTGGCGGATGATGAACGAGTGGGGCATTCCCTGCGTCGAGATTTGGAGCCTGACCTACCAGTACGCCCACAAGCTGGCCAAGAAGGGCGAGTACGTGCCCGACCTGGTCTTTGCCGGCGGCATCACCTTCGAGGATCAGATCTTCAAAGCCCTGGCCCTGGGCGCGCCCTACGTCAAGGCCGTCGGCATGGCCCGCAGCCCCCTGGCCGCGGCCATGGTCGGCAAGACCATCGGCAAGCGCATCACCGAAGGACAGATCCCCGTCTACGTCGAGCGCTTCGGCTCCTCGGTCGAGGAGATCTTCGTCACGGCCCCTGAGCTCAAGCGCCGCTTCGGCAAGAAGTTTGCCGAGCTGCCCCCCGGCGCCTTGGGCGTCTACAGCTACTTCAAGCGGTTGAGCCAAGGCGTACGCCAGTTTATGGCCGGGAACCGCAAGTTTGGACTGTCCTACATCAGCCGCGACGACATCGCCTCGCTGACCAAGGAAGCCTCGGACATCAGCGGCATCCCCTACATCATGGACTGCGACAAGGACGAGGTCGAGAAGATCCTCAAGGGCTGATCCGTCCTTCCCGCCGTCGGAGCTCCACGGGGGCGGGACCGCAAGGTCCCGCCCCCTTCATCACCCTGATTCCGTCCCGTCCGGCCGCTTTCAAGGACCTGCCTCCCCCCTTCAGGCCGGAGGGCTTGCAAGCCAAGCCCGAGGGGACTAAGATGGCCTCATCGGTTCTCACCCACACCATGGGAGGAAGAGACTCATGGCCGGAAAGAAAGCTCTCGCGGTCGCTGCTCTTGGCCTTCTTGCCGTCCCGATGCTGGCCGGTCTCGCCGAGCCCAAGATGGACTCCATCTTCCGCTTCCGCGGCGTCAAGATTCCTATCAACCTGATGGTTAAGGGAGTCTTGGCGGAAGCCGGGACTTTCGATCTGGAGTTCCTCAAGGCCGCCGACTCGGCCGACCTGTATATGAAGCTGATCAAGAAGGGGGAGGTCCTCGACCTCATCAAGGGCGAGGAATGGCCCTACGAGGGGAGCGACCCGGTCGACGCCAAGCCCAAATTGAAGATGGGGCGCAGTCCCAGCCAGGGGACGCTGGTCTTCACCTTCGAATCCGGCAAGGACCACCGCTTCTTCCCGCTTGTCCGGGCCCGGTTCTCGGTCCCCTACGCCGAGTAGACGGCCATCCGCGCCGGACCGCCTAGAAAGAGCCGGTCCGCGGATCATTCGGGAAGGATAATATTGTGCCCGCCGCGCATTAGGATTTCCACCGCGCGGCCCAGGGCCGCTTCCCGGACCAGGATGTAGTCGGTGTCGTAGGTGGAGACCGTGAACACGGCGATCCTCTCGTCCGCCAGGGGGTGGAGCAGCGAATCCAAGATCCCGGTCAGGGCGAAGTCGAGCGGCCCCTGGATTCGCAGGACCCGGAAGCCCCCCTCGTGGACCACTCCCCCGGGAACTCGCTCCTGCGGGCAGACGATGGACGTCTCCCGCAGCGTCCGGGTGACGGAGACGAACTCCCCCCGGCCGGCCCAGGCCGGCGGACCGGCCTCAGGATCCAGCCGGCACACAGCGTAAACGCCGGCCAGGAGGACCAGGTCGAGGCTCATGCGGCGCCCCCGTCCGCGGGCCCGCGCCAGAGGCGGGCCGCTTGATCCCAGCGCCATCCGGCAAGCGCGGGAAGGCCGGGATTCTGGGCCCAGCCGGATCGGATCCGCCTTCTCAGCGCCGTCCAGGATGGCATGCCGGCGACGCCGTCCGGCCCTTCCACGCAGAATGCGCCGGCGCCCGCGGCGCAGGCCAGGGCCTCGTCGGGGCCCAGGCCGCGGACAAAGGCGGCCAGAAAACCGGCGATGGCGCAGTCCCCCGCCCCGGTTGTGCCGGCGACGCGGACCCTGAAGCTGGGCGCCAGCAGCTCGCGGCCGCGCCACGCTTCCGGACGGATGGGAATCCAACCGGCCAAGCGAGCCCAGGCGGCGCGCCGGCCCGTCGTCTTCAGATAGATCCCGCGTCTTCCCAGCTTCAGCCCGACGACCGAAGCGCCGAAGCCCAGCAGACGGTCGGCCAGGGCGGCCAGGCCCGGCCCGTCGATCCGGCCGGAGGCCGGCGCAAGGCCGCGCGGGCCCAGCATCCGGACCGTCTCCTCGAGGCTGGGCAGGAACAGGTCAACCCGGGGCAGGACATTCCGCAGCCAGGCAACCCAGTCCATCCGCCCGGCCTCGGAATCGGCGTCGATCCCGGCCATGTCCAGCGACGTAACCAGTCCGGCCCGACGGGCCCGATCCAGCAGCCGGGCCATTTCCGCCCCCTTCCGCCGGCGCATCCGCTCCATCACCGGCGGATATCCAAAATGGAATAGCCGGGCCGAGCGCAGCTTAGCCGGTGTCACATCGGCGGCGGAGAAGGTGTCGTTGGCGCCGGGATCGTGGAGAAAGCCCCGGTCCAGTCCCGGAGGCTCGAGAACGATGGAATAGGAAGAGCGGGCGCCCGGCTCGACGATCATGTCCGAAGCGAGCCGGCGGCCGCGCCCGGCCAGGACGTCGAGGATCTGGCGCCCGATCCAGTCGTCGCCGAGCTTGCCCAGCAGCCGGGTCTTCAGGCCCAAGCGGCGCAGGGCCAAGCCCGTATTGGCCACGGCCCCGCCGATGGAGCGCGCGGCGGGCCCGACCACGGTCAGACCGCCGGGCTCGAAGCCCCCTCCGCGGCGGCTGGCCGGGAAGGCCGGCCGGATATCCAGACAAATGTGGCCGGCCACGACCACCTTGGCGGGTCCGGCCGGAGAGGAGCTCAATACCGGAAGGCCTTTCCTCCGGCCATGACCTCCTGGGCCGCCTCGTCGAAAGTCACCCGCTCGCCCGTCCGCAGGGCGGCCGTCGTCATGATCACGGCGATGGCGTGATGGTATCCGGCCAGGACGTCCGCGTGCGGGGTCTTGCGGTCGCGGACGCACTGCATCCAGTTGCGGACGTGGGCCGAGGTCGTCGGATCGCCGCCCGTATCGGCCGCCGTCTCTGCCTTCTCTTGGGGCAGCTCGAAGGATTCCAGGAGGTTGGCTTTCATCCCCATGTCGGACGCGGCGTCCTGCCTCATGCCCCCCTCCGGCGTGACCGTGTTCTTGTCCAGGTCCAGCTTGCCGCCGTTCGAGAAGTACCATTCCTTCACTCCGCCCGCGGAATTGTGCATGCGCGAGGAGTAGACGACCTGGAATCCCGTCGCCGGATCGTCCAGGGGGCCGTAATCCAGGACGGCGGTCATGGTGTCGAAGTTGGTCCGACCGTCCTTCCAGGCGTACACGCCGCCGTTCGCGGCGACGCTCCGGGGATGGGGCAAGCCGGTGAACCAATGGACGGTGTCGATCTGGTGGCACATCCACTGCCCGGGGATGCCGGAGGAGTACGGCCAGAACAGCCGGTATTCCAGGTATTTCCGCGGATCCCACGCCGCCTCGGGGCGGTTGAGGAGGTAGCGCTTCCAGTCCGTGTCCTCCTCCCGGATCGCGGCGACGAGGGCCGGCCGCCGCCAACGGCCGGGCTGGTTGACGTTCCAGCTCATCTCGACCATGGTGATGGCCCCGAAACGGCCCGATTGGATGAACTCGCAGGCAGCCGCATAGTTGGCGCCGCTCCGCCTCTGGGATCCGATCTGGACGATCTTGCCCGTCTCCCGGACCGCCGCCAAGGCCGCCCGGGCGTCGGCCATCGTCTCGGCGAAGGGCTTCTCGCAATAGACGTCGCAGCCGGCCCGGACCGCTTCGGCCGTCAGCAGGGCGTGCTGGAAGTCGGCGGTGCTGATGATCACCGCGTCCGGCTTGACCTTGGCGTAAAGCTCCTCGGTGTTGCGGACCGCCTCGATCGTCCGCCCTGTCTTCTCTTTCATGAAGGCAACGCCCTCGTCGCGGCGGCGGCCCCACAGGTCGGCCACGGCCACGATCTCGAAGCCCAGCTCGTCGGCATAGGCCTGGAACGGAGGGATCAGCGAGCTGCGGAGCCGGTCCGAGAAGCCCACCAAGCCGACCCGGATCTTGTCGTTGGCTCCGAGGACGCGATGTCCCGCCGCGCTCTCTCCCGTCAGCGTCTTGCCCGCCGCGGCCAGCCCGGCCGTGCCGGCGGCGGCTTTCATCATGAATTCCCGTCGGGTCATGTTCATGCCTATTGCTCCTTGGCCGGGCTCAAGCCTCGGCGATCTGTCTCTTCAGGGCCGCCAACGCCGGGCCGACCTGCCGCGGCAGGTCATCCCATCGGCCTTCGATGGATAGGCGGCCGCCGTATCCGATTTTGCGGAGCGCCCTGAGGAAGGGGCGGAAGTCGTCCCCCGCCGTTCCGGGAGGCGTCCGCTTCTCGTATTCGGCGATGTGACAGTGGCGAAGCCATCGCCCCTGGGCTTCGATCTCGTCGGGTCTCTCCCCCTCGCGGAGGAGATGATAGATATCGGCCAACAGCCGGAAGTTCGGGTGGCCGACCGCCTCAACCAGGGCCGCGCCCTCCCGCAGGCTGTTGATGAAGTTCGTCTCGCCGCGGTGGAGAGGCTCCAGGACCAGGACGACGCCCGAATTGGCCGCCAAAGCCGCCGTCCGCCCGGCGATTTCCCGAAACTGCTCTTCGGCCTTGGCCTTGGCCCACCCGTCCGGGATCTTCCGCGATTCGCCGCTCCCCCAGACGATCGTCCTCACGCCGGCCCGGGCCGCCCGCGGGAAGGCGATGCCGGCGAAAGCCAAGATGTCCTGGTGCCGGGCCTCAGGGCCGACGGCCTTCAATCCGCCCGGCAGGAAGCCGTTGCAGACCGGGACGCGAAGCGGCGCCGCGCGGAGGGCATCCAGGTTCGGAGCGAACTTCTCTTCCGGCTCTCCGGGGATAAGGAAAGCCTGGACGCCCTCTTCGATATACCCGCAGCCGCCGGCCGCGAGGACGGCGGCATTCGCCAGCCTGGCGCAAATGCCGACATCGGTCAGGAAGGCCCCCTCCCGGCGCCGCAGCGTCGAGAAGGCGGGAACAGACAAGGCGGCATCCCTGAGAAAGCGGCGGCGGGTGACGGGATGATGAGGATCCATGTCTCGGCGGTCCTTGGGCTCGGAGCGTTCCCCACGGAAACTATCGCATCTGGGTCCGAAAATCAATCTCCCCGGCCGCGCCCGCGGCCCGGCTCAGCGGGAGCCGGGCGGCAGCGCCTCGGCCAGAAAGTCGGTGAAAGCGTTGTAGAGATGGAGGGTCGTGCCCCGCCCCTCGAAGATGCCGTGGCTGCGGTTGGGATACGACAGCATCCGGAAGGGCCTGCCGGCGGCCACCAGCTCGTCGACCAGGGCTTCGAAGCCCTGATAGTGGACGTTGTCGTCGCCCGTGCCGTGGACGAGGAGGAGCTTTCCCCGAAGCTGCTTGGCGAAGGTGATCGGGGAGCCGTCGCGGAAGCCGTCGGGATTGTCCTGCGGCAGGCCCATGTAGCGCTCCTGGTAGATCGAGTCGTAATAGCGCTGATCCGGGACCGAGGCCACGGAGATGCCGGCCTTGTAGAGGTCGGGATGGCGGAAGAGGGCATTCAGGGTCATCGATCCTCCCCCGCTCCAGCCCCAGATCCCGATCCGGTCCGGATCGACGAACGGCCAAGCCGCAATCGCCGCCCGGACCGCCGCGGCCTGGTCGGCCGAGGCCAGGATTCCGACTTGGCCGTAAATGCTCTTGCGCCAGGCCCGGCCGCGCGGAGCGGGCGTGCCGCGGTTGTCGAAGCTGGCCACAATGGTCCCTCTTTGGGCCAGCATCAGGTGCCAGAGATACCCGTTGCCGCCCCAGGCATCCTGCACCGTCTGCCCGGCCGGCTCGCCGTAGACATAGACCAAGAGGGGATACTTGCGGGCCGGGTCGAAGTCGGGCGGCAGCATGCGCCAGGCGTCGACCTGGACGCCGATGCCGATGTCGAGCCGCAGAAATTCGACTCGTTTGCGCCTCAGATCCCCGACTTTGGCCTTGAGCGCTTCATTCCCAGCCAGGGTTCGGACGGCCTCGCCCTGGGGCAGGCGGACGAGCTCGGTGACGGGCGGCTCATCGAGGCGGGAGGACGTATGGAAAGCCCAGCGTCCGGAAGGCGAGATATCGTAGCGGCGCACCCCCCGGGCCGCGGCCGGGCCGATCCGCTCGGGCTTGCCCCGGCCGTCCAGCCGGACCCGGTAGAGAAAGCGCCCGGTCGCATCGTCCGGGGAGGCCGTGACATAGAGCAGGCCGGCTGCTTCGTCGACCGCGTCCAGGCTGATGACGTCATACTGGCCCGGAGTGATGAGCCCGGCCTCTCCCCCGTCACGCGGCACGGTGTAGGCGTGGCGCCAGCCATCCCGCTCGCTCAGCCACAGGAGCGTCTTCCGGCCGCCCAGCCAGACGAAGTCGTCCATGGTCTCGACCCAGGCTTCGTCCCGGTCGATGAAGACGGTCCGAACCGCGCCGGAAACGGCCTCGGCGATCATCACGGTGTTCGTGTTCTGCCGCCGGTTGAGATGCTGGAAGATGATCTCCCGCGAGCTTCCGGCCCAATCCATCCGGGGGATGTAGGTTTCGCGCGGATCCCCGGGAGCCTGGATCCAGGTCGGATAGCCGCCGGAAGTCCGGACGACACCGAGCCGAACGGCGGAATTCTTCTGGCCGGCCTTGGGATAGGGGAAGCGCGTCACTTGGGGATAGAGGGCGCCGGTATTGTCGATCATGGAAAAGAGCGGGACGCCGCTTGTCTCGAACCGCCAGAAGGCGATGGCCGTCCCGTCCGGCGACCAGCGGAACCCGTCGCGGATCCCGAACTCCTCCTCGTTGACCCAGTCGGAGGTGCCGTTGATTGTCTCCGGCCCGCCGTCGAAGGTCAGCCGCCGGACCTCGCCCGTGGCCAGCCGCTCGACATAGATGTCGTTGGCCGCGACGTAGGCGGCCCGCGTCCCGTCGGGCGAGAGCTTGGCGAACATCAGGCTGGACGGCGCGAAATCACGCCCCAACCGGCTCAGGCGGCCGGAGCCGATCTCGTAGGTCCAGTAGTCGCCGCGGGTGTTCTGGCGCCAGACGCGCCTGGAATTGGTGAAGACGATCAGCACCCGGCTGTCGGGAGACCAGCTGTAGTCCTCGACGGACAGGGGGTCGGAAGCGCCGGGCGGAACGAGCTTATCCGCCGGGACCAGGACCGTGCGGCTTCCGTCGGCCGCCCGGTAAAGCGCCAGGTCGCGCCCGCCCTTGACGGCCGGGCTCCGCTCGAGGGTCGAGTACGATTCACCGTCCCGCATCCAGCGGGCCGGGCCGAACCGCTCGGTCGCGAACTCGCGGGAGCCGAAGATGCGGTCGAGGGTCAGGACCGAGGGATCGGACGGGGCGGACTGCGCCGCGGCCGGGAGAGAAGCCCACGCCCCGGCGGCCAGGACGATGCAAAGGGACAGGATCGCTCGGGGCTTCATCTTCGGCACCTCCCTGATGGATTCCATGCGGCCCCTTCCCACGACCCGGTCCGGGCCGTCGTTCAAGGACCCACTCCGGTGATCAGCGGAACGTCAGGACATAGGTCCCACCGGCTGCGGTCGCAAACTTCGCGACGCCCGGCTCGGGCGACGTCGTTCGCACCGGCTTTCCGTTCGAAAAAACGGCCAGGCGCCCGGCCGCTCTGATACGGCAGGGCCCCCCGAGCCTGGATGCGATCGCCGCGCGGGTCAGCCGGCCGGCCGCCCAGCTCATTCCAACCTCGAATCCTCCCCGGGCCAGAAGGCCTTTCGCTTCGCCCTCCGACCAGGCCTTGGGCAGCGCCGGAAGGAGCGCGATCTCGCCCTCGTGCGACTGCAGCAGAAGCTCGACAAGGGCGGCGGAAAAGCCCAGGGCGCCATCCACCTGCATGGCCCCCGAACAGGTCGAGAAGAGGCTGTCGGTGGTATACTTGCGGGCCGCGTAGGCGAAGTTCTCCAAAGCCTTGTCGGCTCTCCCCAGCCGCGCCCAGCAGGCTGCCTTCCAGGCCGAGGACCAGCCGTTGCCCGGCAGTCCCCTCTGGTCCAGGACGGCCGCGGCCGCCGCGGCCAGCCCGGACGTGCGGCGGGGCGAGATCGACTTGCCCGGGAAGAGCCCCCACAGGCCCGAGATGTGGCGGTGGCTGGCCTCGGTCTCAACCCAGTCCTCCAGCCACTCCTGGAGGNNCTGGAGGTTGCCCTTGCGCCCGACGCGCATGGGGGCCAGCCGGGAGCGGGCCTCCAGGACGCGCCGCCGCAGATCCGGGTCGAGGCCGAGGATCTCCGAGGCCCGGGCCGTCTCTGCGAACAGATCCCCGACGATTTGCATATCGATCGTCGAGCCGGCGGCGATCGAGGTCCCGGTCACGAAGGTCGTGATCTCGTCGAAGAATTTGACCGCGGCCGGCCCGGCCGGGAAGTTCTCGGGCGAAGTGGAGGGGTTCGTCACCAGCCAGCCGTAGCGGGGATGCGGGACGAGGAAGTCGAGGAAGAACTCGGCCGCGCCCCGCAGCACCGGATAGAACTCCCGCAGGAAGGCCCGATCGCCCGTAAAAAGGTAGTGCTCCCAGAGGTGGGTGCAGAGCCAGGCGCCGCCCGCGGTGAAAGCCCCCCAGCTCGGCCCGTCCATCGGCGCCGCCACCCGCCACAGGTCGGTGTTCTGGTGGTGGACCCAGCCTCCGGCGCCGTAGTGCTCGCGGGCGACCTGCGCGCCTTGGTCGGTGAGCTCGCGGATCATCCGGAAGAGCGGATCGGCGCACTCGGAGAGATTCCCGGCCTCGGCCGGCCAGTAATTCATCTGGGTATTGATATTGGTCGTGTACTTGGAGTCCCACATGGGATTGGAGTCCTTGTTCCAGATCCCCTGCAGGTTGGCCGGCTGGCTTCCGGGCCGGGAGGACGAGATCAGCAGATAGCGCCCGAACTGGAGGACAAGAGCGGCCAGGGCCGAGTCGTTCGTCCCGTCGAAGGCTTTGATCCGGCGGTCCGTGGGCAGCGCCGACTCGGCCGTCGCGGGCAGCCGCACCGCAACCCGTCCGAACAAGCGGCGGTGCTCCCGGACATGGTCCTCCCGAAGAGAGGCATAGGTCTTGGCCGCCGCCGTCCGCAGATCGGACTCGACCCTAGCCGCCGGATCGCCGCCGACATCCTTGTAGCTCCGAAAGCTGGTGGCCGCGGCGATGAGCAGGGTGACGGCATCCGCCCCCTCGACGAAGAGCTCGTCGTCGACGACGCGCACAAGGCCCCCCTCCGGCAGGGCCTTGAGCCGGGCCTCGTAGCGCAGCCGTCCCTCAACTCCCATGTAGTCCGCGGACTTGCCGGCCAGCCGCAGGCCGTCGCTTCCCAGACCGTCCATGCGGAAGTAGTCCGTGGCGTAGTTGGAATGGGCCGAGTTGCGGAAGCCCCGCAGCTGGGCTTTGAAGGAGACGCGGCCGGGTTTGTCCGCTGCCAGGCGGACCACGACGACTTGGTCGACCGGGCTGACAAAGACCTCCCGCAGGAAAACGACTCCCCCCGCCTCGTAGCGGGTCGCGGCCACGGCGGTGTCGAGATCGAGCCGGTTGCGGTATTCCGAGGCTGGACCCGAGACAGGGAACGTCAGGGCCAGGTCGGCCAGCGGCTGGTACTTCATCTGCTCGACGGGATAGCCCATCATCCTGCGCCCGAACAGGGTGTGGGCCCGACGGTATTCCCCGGCGAAGATCAGCCGCTGGATCTCGGGCAGGGCTTCGGCGCCGCCCTTGACGACCGTGGAATAAGGCCCTCCCGACCAGAGGGTGTCCTCGTTCAGGGTAATCCGCTCGTCCGCGGTCCGTCCGAAGACCATGGCTCCCAGGCGGCCGTTGCCGACCGGCAGGGCGTTTTCCCACTTCTCGGCCGGATGGTCGTACCAGAGGACAAGACCGGAGCTTTCGATCGCAGCGGGGGAAGCCTGGACGGCGGACCGATGATTGGCCGCGGGCAGCCGGGCGGCGAGTCCGAGTAGGATGGCCAGAGCGGCGGCCGGGAGCCCGCCGCACAAGCCCTTCGGGAAGCGCGGATTCAAGGCTTGCACTGTCCGGAGGCAGGGTCGCATAAAAAGCCCAGGGCCATGTCGCGCTCGCCGTCCATGATGACCCGGACTTCCTTCCCCTCGGCGACGGCGGGCACATCGATCACCCGCAGCACGGGCGAGAGGAACTCGTATTCGGGCAGGAGGTCGGCCAGCGAGTTGGGGGAGGAGCGGAAGAAATCCAGGGCGAAGACGGCCCCCTCCTCGTCCGGGTAGAGGGCCAGGTAGCGGATGCGCGACTCGACCAGATCCTGGAAGAAATGGGTGCCGA
>DFYJ01000103.1 GCA_002383325.1 Candidatus Aminicenantes bacterium UBA4085 | reverse complement strand
TGTCTTCCTGCAGGTCCCGGTTGTACCCGGCCGGCAGCCCCTTCATCGTCGTCAGCCACCCCGAGAGGCGCCCGAGAACACGGCCCGACTTGCCGCGCGCCAGCTCTAGAGGGTCGGGGTTCTTCTTCTGCGGCATCAGGCTGCTGGACGTGGCGATCGCCGCGTCCATCTCGATCAGCCCGAACTCCCGCGACGCGTACACGATCAGATCCGTCGCCAGCCGCCCCGCATCGAGCATCAGCACGGCCATCGCGTAGAGGACGTCCAGAACAAACGTCCTGTCGGCCACGGCATCCATGGGATTGTCGGTCAGGCGGGCGAATCCCAGCTCCTCCCGCATCTTTTCCCTGTCCAGAGCCACCGGGGTCCCGGCCAGCGCCCCCGACCCGAGCGGCAGGGCGTCGACCCGGCTCAAGGCCTCCCGCAGCCTTTCTCTCCCCCTGGCCATCGGTCCGATATAAGACCCGACCCACATCCCGAACGGGACGACTTGGGCCGGCTGGAGGTGAGTGTATCCCGGCATCAGCGCATTCGGATGGGCCTCGGCTAATCGCTTCAGCGCCGCCTCGACCGCCTCCGCCGCGGCGATCGCCTCGGGGATCCTGTCCTTGAGCCACAGCCGCTCGTCGGTCGCCACCTGCTCATTGCGGCTGCGCCCGGTATGGAGCTTGCGCCCCGTTTCGCCGATCTCCTCGGTCAGGAGGAGTTCCACGGCCGAATGTACATCCTCGAACCGATCGAGCCCCTCCTCCCCCGCTTCGATCCGGGCCCGGACGCGCTCCAGGCCCGCCCTGATGGCGCCGGCCTCCTCCATCGTCAAAACGCCGGCCCGCAGCAAACCGCCGGCGAAGGCCGCCGAGGCCCGTATCTCCGCGTCGGCCAGGAAGATGTCCCGCTCCAGCGAAGCGTTGAAGCGCTCAAAGATCGTCTCCCCCGCCCGGTCCGGGAATCGGCGCCCCCAAACCGAACCTTCCGGCGCGCGGCTCATTTTCCGTTCCCGTTGCGCAGTAAGCCGGTCACCTTCTTGCCCCGCTTGGCCATGATGACGTGGTGGGCCTTGAGCCGGATGGCGTTGATGGCGATGAAGCCACGCGAGTCGGTCTGGTCGAAGCCGCCCTCGATGTCCATGGAGCTGAGGGCTTGGTCGTAGAGCGAGCTGTGCGACCGCCGCGCGATCGGCATGACGTTGCCCTTGTAGAGGGCCAGCCGGACGACCCCGTCGACGACCTCCTGGCTCTTGTCAATGGCCGCCATCAGGAAGTCCATCTCGGGCGAGAACCAGAAGCCGTTGTAGACGAACTCGGCGAACTTGGGCGAGAGCATGTCGCGCAGTCGCATGACCTCGCGGTCCATGGCGATGCCTTCGATGTCCTTGTGGGCGGCCAGCAGGATGGTCAGGCCCGGAGTCTCGTAGACGCCGCGGCTCTTGACCCCGACGAAGCGGTTCTCGACCATGTCGACGCGGCCGATGCCGTTGCGCGCCCCCAGGTCGTTGAGCAGCCGGAACATGTCCAGCGGGTCGGTCGCGGAGAGGCCGTGGCTGCGGTCCTCGACCGTGATCGGCAGGCCGTCCTTGAAGGTGATCTCGACGACCGTCTGGGCGTCCGGGGCCTTGATCGGATCGACCGTCCAGCTGTAGACGCCCTCGCCCGCGTCGGCGTCCGGATCCTCCAGAATGCCCGACTCGTGGCTGATGTGGATCAGGTTGGCGTCCTCGCTGAACGGCTTGCCCGCCGAAGCCTTGACCTCAACGCCATGGGCCGCGGCGTAGGCCAGAAGGTCGGGGCGTCCCTTGAAGGCCGCCAGGAACTCCGGGTCCTTCCAGGGAGAGATGACCTTCAGGGCCGGGTCGAGAGCTGCGTAGCTCAGCTCGAAGCGGACCTGGTCGTTGCCCTTGCCGGTCGAGCCGTGGGCCACGTGGGTCGCCTCCTCGGCGTGGGCCAGGGCAACTTGGGCTTTGGCGATGATCGGGCGGGCCAGGGAGGTGCCCAGAAGGTAGCGGCCCTCGTAGACCGCGTTGGCCTTGACGGCGGCGAAGACATAGTCGGTGACCAGCTCGCGCTTGAGATCGGCGACGACGGCCTTCGAAGCGCCGGTGGCCAGGGCCTTGGCCTTGACCGCCTCCAAGTTCTCGTCCTGCCCGACATCGGCGATGTAAGCGATGACGTCGTTGCCCTTCTCGACCAGCCACTTGAGGATCACGGACGTGTCGAGGCCGCCCGAGTAGGCTAGAATGATCTTGGACATGAAAAGCTCCTTTCCTTGCTTCGATGTCGGATATAAGCCGCCCCGCCCCGCCGGGAGGCGGAGCGGGGCTCCAAAATGAGTGGAGGAGACTCTTTAGGCGCCCTGGAGCAGGGCGCGCAGCTCGCGCTGGAACTCGGCCCGGCGCGCCTCGCCGTCGGCCACGATCAAAATGGTGTCGTCGCCCGCCACGGTACCCAGAATGCCGGGGCGCTGGAAGCCGTCGATGAGCGAGGCGACGCCCGAGGCGTTGCCTGGCGTCGTTTTGACCACGATCAAGTGCGAGGCGCCGTCCACGCCGGTCACGAAGTCCCGGAAGAGGAGGGCCAGCCGCTTGCGGGCGGCTTCCAGTGAGGGCGGAGCTGCCGGGCCCGCGGCCGGGGCCCTGTAGACGGAGCGGCCGGGCCCGGCCGGGGCCTTGATCACGCCCAGCTCGCGGATATCGCGCGAGATGGTGGCCTGGGTGGCCGGAAAGCCGCGCTTGCGCAGGGCCGCCCGCAGCTCGGCCTGGTCTCCGATCCGGCCGGAGGCCAGGATGTCGCGGAGGGCCTGGTGACGGCGCTTTTTTGTATATTTTTTCATTTCAGTTGCATAATTATTCATATTGGCCGGCGCTTGTCAAGCTGTTTTTTAGCTTAAGGAAGGGGTCAGGCCTTGACATTTGACATTGAGGGCCTTCTCTCCCAAGCCGCGAGGAGTAGGATCGAGCCGAGCGGAACTGGTGCCCGATCGTCAAATGTCAAATGTCAAGACCTGACCCCCTCTTATTCTTATAGTAAGATAGGGGCCGTTGCCATGAACGTCGTTCTCGCCTCCCGCTCACCCCGCCGCCGCGAGCTCCTGTCCCGCCTCTTTCCCGACTTCGAGGTCGATCCCAGCGGCGTCGACGAATCGGCCATCCAAGAGGAGGACCCCGTCCTCTTCGCCATGGCCGCGGCTGAGGCCAAGGCCCGCGACGTCGCCGCTCGGCACCCGGAGGCCATGGTCATCGGCGCGGACACCATCGTCGTCCTGGAACGGGAGGTCTTCGGCAAGCCGGCCGATCGGGCCGAGGCCGAGCGGATGCTGGCCCGGCTATCCGGCCGCAAACACCGGGTCATCACCGGTGTGGCCCTCATCGGCCGGACCGGCGACCGGGCCGTGATCGACTACGAGATCACTTATGTCGCCTTCAAGGCCCTTCCGCCGGACGCCGTAGCCGCCTACCTCGACAACCACGCCTACGCGGACAAAGCCGGCAGCTACGCCATCCAGGAGATCGGCCCGGCCTTCATCGAGAAAGTTGAGGGCGACTACGACAACGTGGTCGGGCTGCCGATCAGCCGCCTCAAGCGGATGCTCAAGCAGTGGGACGCGCCGGAATGGACATTCGACGTCACGGGAATCGACTTCGCCTCCGGCTGGGCTTCGGCCGCGGCGGGNNGGGCGGCGCTTCGATCCTCGTTCCCGGCGCCCTGCCCGGTGACCGCGTCCGGGCCCGCCTGGCTCGCCGCAAGCCCCGCTCGGCCAAAGTCCTGAGCGTGGTGACGCCTTCGCCGGATCGGGTTGAGGCCTCCTGCCCCCATTTCGGCGCCTGCGGCGGCTGCGCCTTCCAGAATCTCTCCTACGCCCGCCAGCTCGAGCTCAAGGAGACCCGCTTCCGGGAGACGATGCGCCGCGGCTCCGGCTTGTCCCTGGATGACTCCGTTTTTGAGCCCTTCCTCCCCTCCCCCTCCCAGTTCGGCTACCGCAATAAAATGGAATTCGCCTTCGGCGGCACGGAAGGCGCGATCAAGCTGGGGCTGCGCGGTCGCTCCCTGCCGGGGCCGCAGTCGCACAAGCGAACGATCGGGCTGGAGCGATGCCTCATCTTCGGCAGCGCGGTCGAGGCGGCCTTCCCCGCAACCCGCGCCTTTGCCGACGCATCCGGCCGACCGCCCTACGATCCGCTGGGCCAGAAGGGCTTCTTCCGCAACCTCGTCATGAGAGAGGCCAAGGCGACCGGGGAGGTCATGGCCATTCTGGTGACCCGGAGCGGCGGCGCCGAGGAAGCCGGCATTCGGGACTGGGCCGGGCGGCTGATGCGGGAAGCGCCCGGTGTCCGCAGCGTTTGGTCGGCCTTGAACGACAGCGCAGCTGATATCGTCGACCTGACCGGGGCCCGTCTCGAAGCGGGGGCTCCTTCCATCGAGGAGCGCCTGGGAGGGCTGAGCTTCCGCATCCACCCGGACTCTTTCTTCCAGCCGAACCCGCGGGCGGCGCTGCTCTTCTACGAGCGGATCGCCGGCCGGGCCCGGGCCGTCGGGGCTAGGCGGGCGCTGGGGCTGTTCTGCGGCCCGGGAGCGATCGAGCTTTTCCTGGCCGGGACCGTGGAGGATGTCGTGGGGATCGACAGCGGCGAAAGCAACATCCTCAACGCCCGGGAGAACGCGGCGCTCAACGGGATCGGCAATGCGCGATTCATCGCCGGTCTGGTGGAGAAGACCGTGGACGGGGTAACCCACGGGGGCTTCGACCTGGTCGTTTTGGATCCGCCGCGGGCGGGCATCCATCCGGACGGACTCATGCGCGCCATGAGCCTGCACGCCCCCCACATCGTTTACATGTCGTGCAATCCGGCGACCCTGGCCCGGGACCTGGGAACGTTCGCGGCCGGAGGCTACCGGGTGGAGCGGCTCATCGGGGCCGACTTCTTTCCCCACACGCCCCACATGGAAGCGCTGGCCTTCCTGTCTCGTTAAATGTTGATACCTGACCCCCGACGCTGCGCCTGCCTTGATCTTCAACGGATGGAGTCGCGGATCCATCGCCGCGGCGGCGTCCGGGTGCCCGGCCGCGTCCTCATCCCCGATCTTTCCATCTCCGGCCTGAGCGGATGCTGAAATCCGAAGCCGCGCAAGAGCGCCCTCACTGAGCGCATCAGTCCGTTCCACTGGAACCAGGCCTTGTCCAGACGGCGGGGCGCCGACCGGAATGTGTCGTCTTCTTCCTGAAGCCCGAGGTACTGGACCATCTTGACCTCGGTGCCGACAGCCGCAAAAGCGTCGTGGACCCTGCGCAGCTGGCTTTCCTTGTTGTCGACATAAAGGATCGCCCCCACCTTGGCCGTGGAGCGGTGAAGAAGGCTTCGCAGCATGATACCTTTGTGCTGTCCGGCGGTCAGGAGCAGCCCCTTGCGGTAGCTGACCGGCATGGCGTCCCGCAGTCCGAACGTCTTGATGTCCTCGGGCGTTAAGAAACCGGACGAGGCTGTGTCGTTGATATCGTAAGGGATGTAGGTCCAGAACTTGCCCGGCGCCAGTTGGACGCCCGTCCGCTCGAACGGGAAGCCCGCCCGCTGAATGTCCCGCTCGGTGGCGAAACGGAACTCCGACCCGCGCGAGGTGAGGACGATCATCAGGTAGCCGTCTTTTTCCAGCCCAGCCAGAATGTCCTTGAGGCCCGGCTCGACGGCCGTCATCGGCGCCAGGTAGTACAGGACGCCCTGGACGGCAAGCAATTCGTCGATCGATCCTGCCATCTTGTCCAATCCGCCCGCCCTCGTCTCATCGGCCTGCCAGTCATACCAGGCTTCCCCGCCCAGATCCACGCCGGGCGGCATGCGCAGGGTAGTCTGATCGACATCGAAGGCGATCAGGATCTGCCCGCCCGGGTGGCCGTCCCTGAGCTCGCGAGCCAGCTTAGGCAGGGTGGAATAATCCCTGATGGGGATGATGGCCTGGGAGTAGGCCGACAGCGCTAGAAGCACTATGGCTAAGGCCAGCCGAGACGCTTTTTTCATCGAACCCTCCTGTATCGGTCCACAACCCGGACGATTCCCCTGCCACGGAAGCCGCCTCCGGGAGATACCTCAGAATTCAAGACCCGATCCCTTCCGTCTACGTTTGTTGCGAGAAACCTTGAATCTTAAGACCTGACCCCCGTATTATACCCGCATGGCCCATAAATTCGAGGCGGCCCGATTCGCCCGCCTGATGTCGCCCGAGCGCCGACGGGAGCTCCCGCCCGACGAAATCCTCCGCCAATCCGGGCTCACCCCCGGCGAGACCCTTGTCGACATCGGCTGCGGCCCCGGCTTTCTGGCCCTTCCTGCGGCCCGCATCGTCGGCCCCAAGGGCCGCGTCATCGGGCTTGACGTCGCCTCCATCATGCTGACCGAGCTGCGCAAGAACGCCCGCACCGCCGGTCTCGCGAACATCCGCACCGTACGCATCTCCGAGGCAGCCCCTGTCTTCCCTGCCGGCGCCGATGTCTACCTGATCGTCAACACCTTCCATGAATTCGACGATCCGGCCGCGCACCTGGCCGCCGTCCGCCGGGCCATGGCAGCCCGATCCCGTCTGGTCATCGTCGACTTTCTCAAGAAGAAGACCCATTTCGGCCCGCCCCTCTCCGGCCGCATCCCGCTTTCACGGATCCTCCCTCTCCTTCGTTCCTCCGGCTTCGATGTCGCTCGGGTCTTTCGAGCCAGCCCCGACGAGTATGGCGTGGTGGCCCGCAGGCGCGCCGAAAACCCGCCAACAACAAAAATCTCAAAATCTACGTATTAACTCATGAGGCAGCTATGGAGCTCGCAAGCGGCGTCCAGCTGGGCCATTACCGCCTGATCGAGAAGCTCGGCCAGGGGGGCATGGGGGTCGTCTGGAAGGCCCGGGACCTCAAGCTCGGGCGTGATATCGCGATCAAGTTTCTCACCCCCGATATCGCCAATACTCCCGAGAAGCGCAGGCTGTTTGAACGGGAAGCCAGGGCCGCCGCCTCGCTCCATCATGCCAACATCGTCACGATCCACTCGGTCGAGGAGGCCGAAGGTCTCGTCTTCCTGACCATGGAGCTCATCGACGGACTCCCTCTCAACCGAGCCATCGACCCCGGGGGCATGGCCTTGCCGCGTCTCCTCGAGGTCGCCATCCCCCTGGCCGGCGCCGTCGCCGCGGCCCACGAGCAGGGCATCGTCCACCGCGACCTGAAGCCGGCCAACGTCATGATCGGCCCCGGCGACGTTCTCAAGATCCTCGACTTCGGCCTGGCCCGCAGCGCCAAGCCGCTCGCCTCCCGCGAAGGTTCGGACGAAACCCTGACCGCCGTCCTCGACTCGGACCTTTCCGGCACGATCGGCTACATGTCTCCCGAGCAGATCCGCGGCGAGGCGGTCGATCCCCGCACAGATCTCTTCTCCCTGGGCGCCCTGCTCTTCGAGCTGGCCACAGGCCATCTGCCTTTCGCCGCCAACAACGCCGCCGACATGATCGTGGCCATCCTGGAGAGCGATCCCCTGCCGCTGGCCGAGTTCAACCCCAGCCTGCCCCGGGCCCTGCAGAAGATCCTCAACCGCTGCCTGGAGAAGGAAGCCCGCTACCGCATGGAATCGGCCCGCGAGCTGGTCCTGGCCCTGGAGGAACTGAAAGGCAAGGAGGGGACGCACGCCGGCGACCTCCCGGCCATCGCCGTCCTGCCCTTCGCCGACATGAGCCGGGAGAAGGATCAGGTCTACTTCTGTGAAGGCATCGCCGAGGAGATCATCAACGCCCTCTGCCGGGTGGGGCGGCTGCGAGTTGCCTCGCGAATCGCCTCGTTCCAGTTCGGCGCTGGCGACATCGACCCGCGCGAGATCGGCCGCTTGCTGCGGGTGGAGCATCTCCTCGAAGGCAGCGTCCGCAAGTCCGGCACGCGCCTCCGCATCACCGCCCAGCTGATCGATGCGGCCCGCGGGTTCCATCGCTGGTCGGAGACGTTCGACCGCGATTCCGGCGACATCTTCGAAATCCAGGAGGAGATCGCCAAAGCCGTCGTCAGGGCCCTGCGGGTCACGCTTGGACCGACCGAGAAGGGCGAGCTGGTCAGGACTTTCACCAGCCATGCTCAGGCCTATGACTTCTATCTGCGCGGCCGCAGCTGCTATTCCGGCTACGGCAAGCGCGATGTCGCCTTGGCCCTGGACATGTACCGCAAGGCCGCCGAGCTCGACCCGGACTACGCCCTGGCCCAGGCCGGCATCGCCGATTGCCTGGCCTACAACTACCTCTACGCCGAGCGCAAGGATGAGGTCCGCCGCGGCGCGCAGGACGCGGCGCGCCGGGCCGTCGACCTGGCCCCCGAGTCGGCCCTGACTCAGGCCTCCTTCGCCATGGCCCTCTCGCTAAGCTCCGACGAACGGGCCCCGGCCCACTTCGAAGCGGCCATTCGCCTTGACCCGGACCTTTTCGAGGCCCGCTATTTCTATGCCCGCTACGCCTTCGCCGCCGGCCACCGCGAGAAGGCGATTAAGCTTTACGAGGAAGCGTCCCGGATCCGGCCCGACGACTTTCAGTCGCCTCTGCTCATGGCCCAGATCTACGACGACCTGGGGCGGGCCGAGGACTCCCAACGGGCCCGTCGGCACGGCGTACAGGTGGTCGCCGAGCGTCTCGACCTCGATCCCAACGACGTCCGGGCCCTTTACATGGGCGCCAACGGGCTGGTGGCGCTGGGCGAGATCAGGAAAGGTCTGGAATGGGCCAGCCGGGCCAGAAAGCTGGCGCCCGACGAGCCGATGGTTCTCTACAACCTGGGCTGCATTTACGCCATGGCCGGCGAAGTGGTCCAGGCCTTCGAATGCCTGGAGCGGGCGGTCGTGCTGGGCCTGACTCAGCGCGGCTGGTACGAGCACGACAGCAACCTCGACTCGCTGCGCAGGCTGCCGCGTTTTAAGGCCCTTCTCGACTCGCTGGGCTGAAAAGGGGTCAGGTCTTAAGATTCAAGATTTCTGACAACGACAGGAAACACGCCTCTTCCGTCATATCTCAACTCACAGGTTTTCTTGACAAAACGGCCCGCCTCCCCTACGCTGGAAAGCCGGAAATCAAACATGGACAATCTCTTACGCCAGCTTCCGTCGGTCGACTCCCTCCTCGGCCGGGATGAGGCCGCAGCCCTGATCGGAAAGTACGGACGGGAGGCCGTCGTCGCGGCCGTGCGGTCGGCGATCGACGGCACGCGCCGGATGATACTCGGCGGGGAGACGAGTGAGGGAACAAGGCTTCCGGAGGCGATCCTGGCCCGAGCCGGAGCGTCGCTCGAAGGCCGCTTCGCCCGCACCTTGCGGCGGGCCATCAACGCCACCGGCATTTTGATGCATTCGGGATTGGGGCGGGCCATGTTGTCGCAGGACGCCCGCGACGCCCTGGACGAAGCTACGCACGGATATTGCACCCTGGCCCTGGATATCGACAGCGGACGGCGAGGCCAGCGGGATGCACATGTCGCCGCGCTGCTGAGGGAGATCACGGGAGCCGAGGCGGCGACCATCTGCAACAACAACTCGGCCGCAACCGTGCTCGTCCTCAACACCTTGGCTCGCGGGAAAGAAGTCATCGTCTCGCGCGGCCAGCTGGTCGAGATCGGGGGCTCCTTCCGGATGCCCGAGGTCATGTCCATGAGCGGCGCGATCCTGCGCGAGATCGGCACGACCAACAAAACCCACTTGCGCGACTACGCCGACGCCGTGGGACCGGACACCGGAGCCATCCTACGGGTCCATCACAGCAACTACCGGATTTTGGGCTTTCACGGCGAGCCGGAGATCGCGGAGCTGACCGAGCTGGGACGCCAGCGCGGCATCCCGGTCGTGGACGATCTCGGCAGCGGCGCGCTGGTCGATCTCAAGGCCTACGGCTTGGAGAGCGAGCCGATGGTCCGGAGAAGCATCGAGGCGGGCGCGGACATCGCCTGCTTCAGCGGCGACAAGCTGATCGGCGGGCCCCAGTCGGGCATCATCGTCGGCAAGGCGGATGCCGTAGCCCGCATCAGGAAGAATCCGCTGGCCCGGGCCATGAGGTGCGGAAAGCTGACCCTGGCGGCCATGGAGGCGACCCTGCGGCTCTTTCTGGCCCCCGACAAGATCGAGGAACGCCACCCGCTCTACCGCATGCTGTCGCTGAAGCTTGACGACCTCCAAAGGCGGGGCGAGGCGATCGTCGCGGCCCTGGACGGCCGTCTGCCGGCGTGGGCCAAGGTCCGGGTCGAGGACGGCGAGGCCCAGACCGGGAGCGGATCGGTTCCCGTAGAGACAATTCCGTCCAAGGTGGTGGCTCTGCAAATTGGACCGGGCGGTGAATCACCGCTCGATCTCGAGTCGTTGGCCAAAAAACTGCGGCAAGAACGGCCGGCCGTTTTCACCCGCATCCACAAGGACGCCCTGCTCTTCGATCTGCGCACCATTCAACCCGACGAGGACGCCGCCGTTATCGCTGCGATTCAAATAGGGGTCAGGTCTTAAGATTCAAGATTTCTTTTGCCGTTTTCCGACACTTTTTGCCAAATAGTGTCAATAGATAACTTGAATCTTAAGACCTGACCCCTGTCTGGGAGATAGAAATGATCAACTACGAGAAGCGTAAAAAAATCATGGGGCGGTCGATCTCCCTCGGCCACTGCATCTGCAACCCCAAGGACCCCTGCCCCTGCCCGCTGTTCAAGCAGAAGAACGTCTGCCTCTGCGCCGGTGAGCGCGAATCCGACGCCGCTGAAGACGTCCCTCTGACCCAGTTCGTCGAAAACGCCGGCTGCGCCTCCAAGATCGGCCAGGACGATCTCAAGAAAGCCCTGGCCGGCCTGCCCCGCCCCACCGATCCCAACGTTCTCGTCTCGGCCGACACCTGCGACGACGCGGGCATCTACAAGCTCAACGACCACCAGGCCTTGGTCCAGACTGTCGACGTTTTCACTCCCGTCGTCGATGACGCTTACCTCTTCGGCCGCATCGCCGCCGCCAACTCCGTTTCCGACGTTTACGCCATGGGCGGCCGCCCCCTGACCGCCCTCTCGATCGTGGCCTTCCCCATCGACCGCGTCTCGCACCGCGTCCTGAACAAGATGATGCAAGGCGGCATCGACGCCCTGACCGAGGCCGGCACGGTGCTCCTCGGCGGCCACAGTCTCAAGGACAAGGAGATCAAGTTCGGCTTCGCCGTGACCGGCCTGGTCGACCCCTCGCGCCTCATCACCAACGACAAGGCCCGGCCCGGGGACGCCCTTGTCCTGACCAAGCCCCTGGGCACCGGAGTCATCTCCTTCGCCGCCCAGATCGGCAAGGCCTCCCCCGCCTGGATCGAGTCCATCGGCCGCTCTATGGCCGAGCTCAACCGCGCCGCTGCCGAGGTGATGATCGAATTCGGCGTCCCATGCGCCACAGACGTCACGGGATTCGGCCTGATGGGACACCTCTCCGAGATCGCCGCCCAAAGCGGCGTTTCGGTCGAGATCGAGCCGGCCCGCATCCCTCTCTTCGACGGCGTCAGGGAGCTTCTCTCCCAGGGCGTCATCAGCGGCGCCAACGAGAAGAACCGTGACTTCTCTTCGGCCCGTGTCGATCGCGCCCCCTCGGTCCCCGACGATCTGGAGCCGGTCCTCTACGATCCCCAGACCTCGGGCGGCCTGCTGATGTGCATCGACCCCGCCCGAGCCGACGCCCTCCTGGCCCGCCTGCGCGAGCGCGGCGTTGCCTCGGCCGCCGTCATCGGCCGCGTGCTCGAGAGGTCCGCCGCCCCCCGCATCCGCCTCGTCTGATTATCGATTATTCCAGATATAGCTCACGCTGGCCGTCGAGACGCGGCTCCAGGCCGCTTCCCAAGCACCCGAAGTCCCGCCGCCTCCCCCGGACGAAGCCGCGGGGCGCGGCGGATTGAGCTGGAGCGTCGACAGCATGTGATGGAAGCCCGGCAGCAAATCCATGGCCCTCGCGATCGGGCCCCCCATCCGACCTGCGAAGACCTGCCCCCCTCCGAAGGCCGTGACCCCGATCCAGTAGAAGCGCTCCTGGCTTTCGCCGGGGAACCTTCCCCGCAAGGTGATGATCGCCCCGGCTTGTCCGATGGGCGTTACCATCACTTCCTTGAAGCTCGCCGACGCGCCCGGCATGAGGAGCTCGTTGAGATACCTGGCCGCCTGGACATAGCTCAACCGGCGCATGTCGTCGGTGACGGTGACCAGGGCGAACAGCGCCCCCGGCGGGCTGGTCTGGGTGTTGAGGACCTTGTCCCAGGTCGCCTCTTGGCCGCCGGGCCCGACGAAGAGGAACGGCGTGCCGTCGAGAACCTGCCATCCGCCCGTCCAGGAGGCCGGATATTCAAAGCCGACGAGATTCCCCTCGACCGTGAACCGCTGGACTCGGGCCGGTGGGGCGAAGGAGTTGGTCGGCAGCAGGATCTGGTCCCGCCACTCGGCCCGCTGCTTGACCTTGTCCGCCTCGCTCATTGCCGCCCAGGATCTTTGCAGATTGACCCAGGTTTGCGGCAGACCCGCGATCTGGACCCGGGTCGCGGCATCCATCTGGTTCCAACCCTGATTGAGGGACGCGGCCGCCCTCTGCCTATCAGCCGGCGAAGTGATCACCGTGCGGCCCCAAGCCTGGCCGCAAGCGAAATCCATGATGTTGAAATAGGCATTCACCGGGTCCAAGCCGGCGGGAGGGGCGCTTGAATCGGGCTTCGGGGCTGGGACGGTCGTCTGGGTTTTCGGCGCGGCCGGGGGCTTCTGGGAAGGCTGGGGCTTGGCTCCAGGCCCGGCGGCGGCCGCTCCTCCCCCGCCCAGGCGGAGCCTCAGCGACTTGGTCTCGATCTGAAAAGTCGTCAAATTGCCGGACTCGACCGTGCAGATCAGGTCCCCGCCCGCGGCCCTGATCAGGGCCGCCGCCTTGGCCGCGGAATCCACGAGCGTCCCGCCTACGGCCGTCAGGATGTCCGCCACTCTGAATCCAGCCAGCGCCGCGGGGCTCCCCGGCCGGACGGCCACAACATCGACCCCCGCCCTCTTCCCCGTTTCCGCCAGGATATCATCCAGCTCGTCCGGAGCCAAGGTCTCGAGTAAAAGCCCGGCCGCCTCCGCCTGCTGGCCATCCCTCGCCACGGCCGGCGCCACAACAACCAGCGACAAAGCTATTCCAACAGCCATATGCAATGCCGGATAACGCTTGAGCATGATTGACCTCCCTCTCCCGATTGCCTCTATTCTGACCTAAAGGAGGGATAACATCAATCAGCGAAGATTGGAGATATAACCGAAACTTGTGTAT
>DFYJ01000133.1 GCA_002383325.1 Candidatus Aminicenantes bacterium UBA4085 | reverse complement strand
CCCAGGCCGCATCGCCGAAAGCCGGCCGGTCGAACCCCGCCGGAGCCAGGCGGGCGTCGAAGTCCTCCCCGCCATAGACGCAGGAGAACGTGATGGGTCCGGGGGCGGTGCGCCAGCTGCCGTCCGTGCCGAGAAGCTCGATCCGGCCGTCTTTGTACTCGAGACGAATGAGGGCGATGGCCTTCAGGGGGCCGAAGCTGCCCTTGAACTTGGTGTAGCGTCCGGCGGTGACGTTGTAGAAACCGTTGCCGAGCAGGATGGCCGCTGCGTTCGGCCCCGGCTGGAGGAGGTCCGTCACGTCGAAGGAATCATAGGCGCAGGTCTTGTCGTACTTGGTCCAGGCCGGGGCGAAGAGATCCTCCCCGATCCGGCGGCCGTTGAGGGAGGCCTCGTAGAAGCCCAGTCCGCAGACGTAGATTTCGGCCCGCTGGAGAGGCGCCCGGACCTCGAACTCCCGCCGCAGGATGCGGGTGGCTGCCGGCGGGGCGCCGTCGCCGGCCGCTCCGATCCAGAAGGCCCGCCAATCCTGGGGGTGCAGAACGCCCATCGTCCAGGTGGACGCTTCGCTCCAGGACGATTCCTTCCCATCCTGATCCCAAACCCTGATCCGCCAATGGACACGCTCGAACGAGCGGAGGGTCCGGCCGGCATAGAGGATTCCGGTCTGGGCGTCCGAGGCGACGCGGCCGCTGTCCCAGAGATCGGGCTTCCCGGACCGGACCAGGGCTTCCGTGGCGGCGGCCTGGATGCGGTAGGCGGTCTGAGCCAGGCCGCGGCGGCCGC
Organism: Candidatus Aminicenantes bacterium UBA4085; assembly: GCA_002383325.1. Lineage (GTDB taxonomy): Bacteria > Acidobacteriota > Aminicenantia > Aminicenantales > UBA4085 > UBA4085. The sequence goes on along the minus strand of DFYJ01000133.1, from coordinate 17,909 downwards.
CCCGCAGCTTCCAGGACAGGCTCGGCGCGGGATCGTCCACGCCCAGCGGGTCGACGGCCCCCAGGCAGCGCAGCTCCGCCGGACGAAGGGCGGAGGCCGGGTCGGCGGCGGGGGAGGGGGCGGAGGAGCCGGGGACGATCATGATCAGGGCCAGGCTCAGGGCCGCGGCGATCCGGGGGAAGGGCATCGAATCCTCCTCGATCGATCCAGGATGGGGCATCACCCCTAGGACCACGAGGGCGGTCTCTTCCATTCCGCGCCGGCGGCGGCGGGGCATCCGGGCTTCCCGGACCGGTCAGGCATGTCCTATCACAGTTGAAGAAGAAAAGGTAGGCTCACTGGGAAGAAAGCGCCGCGCCCGGCGTCCAAAGTCCTTGGGGAAAGGCAGGTCCGGGTGAAGCTCGGACAGACGACCTCTGCGGCTCTCGCGGTGCTTTTCGCCGTATCGGCGGCGGCCGGATCGGCCTCATCTTCCCTGTCGGGGCCGGCGCCGTCCGACCTTCGCTACGCGTTTCCCGTCGGCGACGTCCTGACCTACCAAGTCGTCTTCGACACCCAGAACAGCCCCCTCGAACATCCGGAAGTGACCTACGTCGTCCGCGAGGTATGGCTGATCAAGATCGCCGTCGTCGACCGGACCTCGTCGGACGCCGGCTTAGCCATTCAGACGAACCGGGTCAAGCTCCGGATCGTAGGGCGGGCCGCCTTGGCCCGGGTCCTGGGTGAGAAAGCCGCGGCCAATTGCCTGGACCTCTACGAGCGGGCCGAGCCTATCTCGGTCCGCTATCTGCGGGTGGACGACCTGGGCCGCATCCTGAACCGCAGCTACACTCTGCGGGAAGCCGCTTCGTTCGTGGCCGGATCCATGAAAAGCCTCTTCCAGCTGCCCTCCCAGCCCGTCGGCGAAAGCTGGCGCGTGAGCAGCGGCCAGCCTCTCGACATCGCCTACGAGGGCTTGAAACAGGATGAGGGCGCACCCCGTCACGTCTTCAGCGCCAGACACCGGGCCGGCTGGGCCATCATGGCCGTGGATCGCGATAAGGGCGTGCCCGGGCGCTTCGAGTACGCCGCCGACTATGGGGGGGCCAACGAGCGCCGGCGCGAGCACTCCGTTTCCCGGCTGACCGGCTTCCAGCGCGACGCCTGGCGGTCCTGGTACGCCGACCCGGCCGTCGACCGGGCCCTGGTCCTGGGGGCCATCGCCCGCACCGGCCTGGCCTGCCGGGCTTCCATCATCAAGCGCTTCCTCGACGGGAGGGACGAGCAGGAGCAGAACCTGGCGGCAGCCTACTGCGCCCTGCGCGGCATCCCGCCCGGCCTGGACATGAGGCGCTATCTGCACGTCCGCAATCCGGTCGTCCGCTTCAACGCGGCCAAGGCCCTCTTCCGCTTCGGCGGGGACGCCCGCTACATGGTGGCCAAGATCCGCGATCATGATCCCTATGTCTCCCGGCGGGCGACCGGATTCATGACCACGGCCACCGACATGCTGCTTCCCGACCAAAAGTTCCTCTTCTGGGTCCTGCAGAGCTGGCTCTATGAGGGGGCCGAGCTGCCGGACGCCCTGCTGGAGGATCCGGAGTCGTTGCGCGACCTGCTCCATTTCCTCAAGCCGGCCAACGACTTCGTCGGCGGATGCTACAAGTTCACCCTGCCCGGCGAGTCGGCCGACTCCCGCCACCCTTACTATGTGGCCCTGCCGGCGGACTACGATCCCGCCGAGACCTATCCCCTGCTGATCTACCTGGGCATGGGTGACGGCCGGGGCGACTATGCTTTTCAGGCCGTCTACAACGGATTGCGGGAGGCCAAGGCCCTGTCCCGCTTCATCCTCCTGGTGCCCCAGGCCGACGGGAAATGGTGGGACGAGGACGTCGAGCCGGTCCTCAACCGGGTCCTGACGGCCGTCCAGAAAACCCTCTCGGTGGATACCGACCAGATCTTCCTGTCCGGCAGCTCCAACGGCGGCATGGGCACGATTTACTTTGGCACCCGTTTGCCCGACCACTTCGCCGGGCTGGCTGTGAACATGGGTTACCCGGTCGTCGACCGCCGCTTCCTGGAGGGGCCGCAGAACCTGGATGTCCTGCGGAACCTGAAGAGCGCCCGGGTCTTCCTCAGCCACGGCCGCGAAGACGACTGGGTCACGCCCGAGGGCGATCGAGAGGTGGCCGAGATCCTCCGGCGGGAGAACGGCCAGGTGGTCCAGCGGGAGATGCCGAACCGAAAGCACGACATCGAGATCCATGAGGTCATCGACGAGATCCTGAAGACCTTCGAGTCCGCCCGCCGCGATCCCTACCCGCGGCGCATCGACTTCACGATGGCCGACACCGCCTACGCCCGCTGCTTCTGGATCGAGGCGGTCGGGGCCAAGGCGGGGGACTCCTTCCAGGCCGAGATCAGCGGCAACACCGTCGACATCCGGACGGACACCAGCGGATACCTGCGCCTTTATCTGGCCGAGGAAATGGTCGACCTGGAGCAGGATGTCCTTGTCCGCGTCAACGGCCGGGAAGCCTTCCGGGGCCCGGTCCGGCCTACGGTGGAGGACTTGGTCTTCACCCTGGCCGAGACGATGGACGCCCGGGCGCTCTACAGCGCCCGGCTGGAGATCTACCCGCGGCCTTGATCAGCCGGGCGGGCGGGATCAGAGGCCCCGGCGGGAGGGAGCTTCGGCGGGCGCGGCGGCGTTCCAGGGCGGAGATGGGATCGCCCTAGCGGATGGCGTATCGCGCCGTCCAGGAGAAGGGCGAAGCTGAAGCGGGAGACAGGCTGATCTTGATGAGCCGGCCTTCGCGTTCGGTCTTTTCCACTCCGGCCCCCTCGGCCTCGGCTTTGTCGAAGGCGAAGCCATCCGGCTCGGTCAGATAGAGCACGGAGGGATCGCCCGGGACGGCGCGGCTCCGGCCGACGAGCGCCCCGCCCTCCCAGCGGACTTCGTCGAGATCAACGCCGCCGCCGGTGACGTGCCGGCTTGTGGCCAGAAGCTGGGGATGCGTCCGCCGTTCGCGGATGATGAAGGCTTGAGAGCGGAACTTGGGATCGAGGGCGCCCGGGTTGAACGAGCCGGAGAAGCTCCCGAGCAGGCGCTTGGACCAGAATTCGAAGATAAAATATTCCTTGGCCGGGTCGAGCCCCAGGTCGGCCAGCCGGATCTCGGCGAAGTCGCCGCCCGTGCGGCCAAGAACCAGCCAGTTTTCGAAGGGGCGTTCGATCTCCAGGGAATAGAGGAAGCAGGCCGGGGTGTAGCCGGCGTCGAAAGGCCGCGGGCCGGAGCCGCTGACTTCGGAGTCGACCCGGCCGAGCTGGCTTGAGCGGGAGGGATCGACGTCGTAGATCTGGCCGGGCCGGGTGAAGAGCACCGGAGCCGTCCGCTTGGCCGGCTCGATGGCGGCCGTGCGGTAGACGGCCGGCCTGTCGGTCAGCATCATCAGCGACCCGGTCAGGGTCGTGACCAGGGTGGAGCGCCATCCGTCCGCGTCGAGCTCGATGTGGTCGGGGTCGTTGCGCCAGACGACGTTGTTGAAGGAGTTGTATTGGGAAAGTCCGGCGTAGGCGAACCCGTCGTCGCCGATGCGGCAGGCGTCGGCCAGCCCGACCAGCTCGGGCCGGATGCCCCAGCAGGCCAGCAGGAAGGTCTCGCGGCCGATGGCGTCGCGAACGGTTTGGACGTACTTGCGGAAGGCGGCCACGGGGTCGGCCTTCTTCCCCTCGAAGTAGTCACGGTTGGCGTTGTAGCCCTCGTAGCGCAAGTGGCGAAGGGCATCCAGCTTGATATAGCGCCAGCTCTGGGCCATCAGGCCCTTGTAGAGAGGGGTGACGACGTTGTCCAGGGCGGCCTGGATCGAGGCGTCCAGGACGGCGCCGACCCAGTTGCCCTTGACCGGCCGTCCGGCGGCGTCGCGGACAAACCACTCGGGATGCTCGGCCGGGAGCCCCTCGTCCAGGCAGGAGGCCGCGGTCCAAAGCCCGGGGATGAGCCCGTGGCTCTTGATGACGTCGGCCAGGTACTTGAGACCCTTGGGGAACTTGGCGTTGGGGTTGAGCCACTTCTCCGGCGCACCCTGGATCTGCTGGAAGCCGTCGTCGATCTGGAAGTAATCGTAGCCGTAGGCCTTGAGCGCCTCGGAGAAGACGGCCGCCGTCTCGACCACGTCGGCCTCGGTGATGCGGTCGTAGAAGGCGAACCAGGAGATCCAGCCGGCCACGGACCCCGGCCAGGGCTTGTAGGTCCAGGGCTCGAAGAAGCTCAGGCCGCGGTGCTTCTGAAAGAAGCGAGGCCGGAAGCGGAGGATGATCTCGTTGCCGCTGGCGGTCAGGCGGAAGGTCCCTGCCGCAGCGCCCTCGGGCGCCACCGTGGCGGCCGGGCCGGCGTCGACCGACAGCACCCAATCGCCGGCCCTATCATAGACCGCGCGGTTGAGCAGGCTGCGGCTGCGGCCGGAGACGTGCCGGACGATGAGGGGACCGGCGCCGCGGCGGTCCCTGCGGTCGGCCTCGCAAGCGAAGGCTTCCTCGCCGCCGCGGATGAGGCCCTCGAGCTTGAGGGGAGTCCGGCCGCCGCCGAAAAGGTAGACGACCTGTTCGATCCGATCGCTGGTCCTGTAGACGCGGCTTCGGACCTGGAGCGCGCCGGAATCGCCCGCGATCGTCCCCTCGAAGATCGTCCGCCCGGCGTAGATTGCTGCGGTCCGGCCGTCCTTGATCTCGATCTTCGCCGGCTCATTGGGAGGGGGGACGATCCCGGCCGATGCAGCCGGTGCTTGAGCGGATAGTGCTCCCGACAGGAGCGTTGCCGCGGCGAGCACGGCTGACACAAAGCGCGATAAGCCGACTGGCGTGAAGGGGCGGCGGATCATGTCGTCCTCCGGGGAGCGGGATTGCCGCTTCAAAGTATCATCGGCCCGGGGGGGAAATCAACGCTGCCATTTTAGCTTTAGCCAAATTCCGGGGAGACTTGGCGGTTTGGGGTGTCGGCCAACGGCGAAATCGCCCTGGCGGGGACTGTTGAGGCAACGTCCCGACTAGGGCTCCGCAAGCTCCGCGAGGGCGGCGCCTTTTTCCATAACTCTCCGAGGGAAGCCAATCCTTGCGGGGACTGTCGAGGCGATGTCCCAACGAGGACTACGCAAGCTCCGCGGCCGCCGAGGACTGTTTGAGCACACGACAATCTAGCGGAATCGGAACTGAGTGGGTAGTCATGGAGACCGGGTGATCTCGAATGCGCAGTTCCGAGGCGCCGAGGAGAGCTGTGGGAAAAGGCGAGAAGAGCCCGAAGCCGTCCTCGCGAGGACTATTGAAGCAACGTCCTAACGAGGGCTGCGCAAGCTCCGCCGGGACGGCACCCCGGGCCGCCCTCCCCGGAATTGGGTGAAGAACCGCTTTTTTACCGGCCCGCGGCCGGGCCGATCGTCACGTAGCCGAGCTTTTCCATCAGCTTGAGGAAGGCCTCGACGTCGGCCAAGGCCGGGGCGGGCTGGTTCATGAAGGCGGCCTCCGCCGCCACGGCGTCGCGGATCTGGAGGACCGAGCGGCGGCCGTCGACGAAGTTGCGGATCTCGCCCTCTACGGCCCCGATCTTGCCGACGATCGGGCGGGCCTCCGGGCTCTGGATCAGGGTGTAGAATTCCATCAAGTCCAGCGGGCCCGTCATCTTGGCCGTCCGGACCGGGATCACCTTGGCCAGCCGGGCCTCGTCGGGTGTCGCCGCCGGGGTTTGCGGCTTGATCCCCTCCGCCCGGCAGCGTGCTTGGTAAGCCTCGTCAAGGGCCTTGACGAAGGGCGCCCGGCAGGCTTCAAGAAGCCCGATCTGGCTCTGCAGGAAGCGGCCCAGCTTGGCGTCCGACTTGATGAAGAAACGAGTCGTTTCCAGCGTTTCCGCTTCGCGGACGAAGCCCTGCGCCAGGATATTGTGGGCGCCCTTGTAGGCGATCGGGAGATCCGCCGACGCTGCCTCGGCCAGGCGCCGTTCGGCCCGGATCTTGTCCAGGCCCAGGCGGGCCAGCCCGCGCCCGCCGACTTCGGCGATGATCCTCTCGGCCTCGGCCGGGCCGGCCCCGGCCAGCGTGATGGCTGCCGCCGTCGAAAGGACCACGACCCGCTTGAGCTGGGTCGAGTCGGACTTGTCCGGCGTGTCGCCGCTGGTGTGGTACCACATGTCCGGCCAGCAGATGAACATGACGGCCGGGACGCGGACGCCGCCGTCGACGAAGACGATGTGGTCGCTGCCGCCGGAGTGGGCGTCCATCACGGCGGGGAAGGGATCGCGGGTGCCCGTGGGCGACCAGATCGGCTGCAGTGTGCCCGGGCCGTCGTAACGCTGGGTCTCGACCATCCAATTGATGTAGACCCGCATGACGTCATTCAGCCAGGTCGGCAGAGACCAGGGTGTCTGGACGACGCTGAAGAAGCTGCGGTTGCGGGCCAGCGACTCGCCGACCATGTCCTCGTTGATGTTGGCGAAGAAGCGCTTGCCGATCTCGGGGAACTTCTTGAGATAGTCGATCGTCCCGGTTATCTCGGGAACGAAGAGGAAGCGGACCGACCGCCGTAGCGGCGGGATCTTGCCGTCGGCCACGAGCTTCTGCAGGACGCGAGCCGTCTCGAGAAGCGCCACGCAGCCCGAGATGTCGTCGTTGGCGCCCTGCTTGGCGTAGCCTTCGTAGAGGTGGGCGGTGAAGACGAGCTCCTCGGCGGCCAGGTCGGCGCCCTTGATCAGGGCCTCGACCATCTGCTCCTTGTAGGGAACCATCTGGGCCTTGACTATAGCCCGGACCTCGATCTTGGCCCCCCGCTCCAGCTGGTCGCGAAGGTCCTGGCCCTGCCGGGTTGAGACCATGATGCCGAAAGTGGGCTTCATGTTCTTGCCCTCGCCGATGCCGCCCCAGCCGACCTGGTTCGGGTCGAACTCCGGATGGCTGGAGCCGTACGCGACGATGCCGACGGCGCCGAGCTTCTCCACGGCCAGAGCCCGGGCGCCTCCGGCGTAGCCGTTGACCAAGACGATCTTGCCCTTGACGTCCTTGCCCTCATAGTAGCTGTCGCGGTTGCCGGGGCCGACATAGACCATCTCGGCCGTGACGTCGGCGTCCGAGCTCCAGTCGCAGAGGGTGGGGGGAACCTCGTCGAGGTCGGCGATCTTGCGCGGTGCCGGCCTGGTCAACCATAGCTCGGCCGAGATCGCGTCCCACATCGCCGGCCGGGTCGTCGGCAGGTCGATGATCCTGGCGTCCGGGACGCCGTATTCGCGGAGCTTGTCGAGGAGGAATTTCGGCTCGAAGTAGCCGTTCGCATATTCCTCGGCCCGGCGGTTGACGTTGACCCCGGCGATCAGGATCTCGTTTTGCAGGGCCATGTCGCCTGAAGCCTCGTTGATGATGTCGGCCAGGACGCGCGGAGAAAGGAAGGTCGGCGGAATGCCGCGGCCGAACTGGGCGGGCAGGATTCCCGCGGCCAGTAAAAGGACCAGGGTCAGCGTCTTGATCGTCTTCATGTCAGCCTCCTCGAATGATCCCGCGCCGAGCGCCGGGGATGGGCGCCGGAGCGTTCGAACCGCTTCATCATGCCATACCGGCCGGGGAAGGAAAAGGTTCTCCCGTCCCGCCCGGCGCTATCGTCCCGCGGCTAGGTCGTCCTCGACGCAGAGCAGGGCCAGGAAGCCGTCGCAGAGCAGGCCCTCATAGCCGTGGCAGCCGCCTTTCCAATCGCGCCAGTCCTTGGACTTGCCGTCGGCGCAGAAGCCCTGGAACTCCCCGTCGGCATAGGAGCGGAGCATGGGGCGGAAGATCATCCGGGCCTCGGCCGCGCGACCCAGCTTATAGAGAGCCTTGACCGTGAAATACGCATAGCAGGCCGTGGCCCCGCCGTTCTCGTAATATTGGAACGCGTCGCTGCCGTCCTCCAGGGTCGGCTCGCCGATCTCCCGGGCTCCTGACCAATTGTGGTTGACATAGTCCTCTCGCCGCACCGGGATGAGATTGCCGGGCAGGCCGTAGCGGAAGGCGTCGTAACCGACCTCCTTCATCTTTGCCAACAGCCGGTCCATGAGCCCGTTGGCCTCCGCGCCCTCGACCAGCCCGAAGGCCACGGCGATGCCGTTGACGAAGGTGAAGGCGTAGTCGTGAAGCCTGCCGTCAGCGCTCTTCCAGCCGGCGAGCAGACCGCTGGCGGGATGGAAAAACGTCTTGTAGTAGGACGCCTTAAGCTTGGCCGCCTGGGCGGCGTAAGACCCGGCCTCTTCCGTGCGGCCGAGCCGCCGGGCCAGGCCGCAGAGGTCGAGGCAGGCTTTGTAGGCCAGGGCGTTGGCATAGGCGTCCTCGTGACCGAAGTTGATCGTGTCCCACCAGTTGGACGGCCGCCGGTCGGCCGTGGCCCGGTCGCCGGAGTTGCCGGTGTGGAGGTGCTCGATGAGGCCGTTGCCGTCCTTGTCGGCGGCCATCATATCCCGGGCCCAGGCGGCCAGGCCGCTCCAGCGCGACCGGGCCCAGGCCAAGCCGAGGGGGCCGTCCGCGGAGGCGCAGGCTGCGATAAGAAGCGACGGGTAGGCGTCGAGCGAGTTCCAGGGCGCCTTCCAGGCCACCAGGTCAGCATCGCCGGGGTCGACAGCGTAGCCGACCAGGCCGTAGCCCTTGGCCCCGGACAGGTAGCGGTCGACCGTCATGCGGACGAGGTCCATGGCCGAGAGGCCTTCGACGAGCTCGGGGGCGGCCGCCGCCATCAGCGCGTCCATGTAGAGGGTGAAGGGGACGGGATCGCTGGAGGCGTTGTTGGCCAGCATCTGGACCCGGGGATTGACCTGAAAGAGGTTGAGGAAGGAGCGGCGAAAGCCGTCGTAGAGGGGGCTGCCTTCGATGCCGCGGAGGCGCGGGTGGATGGCCGCGACCTCGAGCTCGTACTCGACGCGGGACCGGGAGGCCGAAGCGGGGGGGAAGGCGATGCGGACATAGGGCGTCTTGACGTAGCGGCGGGCGTCATAGTCCAGGGCCTTGCCGCCGGCCTTGGAAGTGATTCGCAGCGAGCCCATGTCGGGAAGATGAAGGACGCACGGCAGGGCCACCCGTTTTTCGCCCGGCTCCATTCGGCCGAGAAGGGTGGCATGGTTGGCTTTCTGGTCGAAGGCCAGGACGAAGGGGAAGGACTCGATGCCGGGCTCGAAGTCGGACCGGAGGACGATCTTCCGCTCCGAGAATGAGACCGTCCACACGGGCCTCGAGCGGCCCTGCGGGTCGGCAAAGAAAACGAATCGGTTCCGGCCGGCGGCCTCAAGGCGGAGGGCAGGATGCGCGTCCGCTTGGGCTTCGGGATCCTCCTTGAGGACGGGATTCACGTCCAGCCGTCCGCTCCCCAGGGAGTCCACGGCGAACAGGGAGAAGGAGGGGCTTGTCCGCGAAAGATCCGCGGCCAGGAAAGAGGACCTGATATCGCGGCCGGAGGCCGTTGGCGGAGCCTGAAGGATGACCGGACCGGGGGATCCCGGGGAAGCGCCGGGCCCCATCAGGACGGCCAGAACGATCCCGGCTGCTGCCGCCGCGGTCTTGCGCATGGGGAGCCTCCTCCAGCGGCCTGATTCTACCACAGCGCGCCGCTCTCGCTTCCCCGTTGCGTTGGGAGGGCTCGAAACGTTAGTCATAATGACGCATCTCTCACGGGAGGGCCGGCCATGCAAAAAAGAGGCCTCATCTTTCGGATCCTTGCCGCCGCGGCGCTGGCGGTCTGCCTCTGGCCGGCCCCGCTCGATGAGAATATCTTTGCCGTCCGGCGCGACCGACTACGGGCCCAGATCCACGGGCAGGCGATCCTCTACTCCGGGTCCATGGAGACGGTCGGTCTGGACAAGAACTTCTACTACCTGGCCGGACTGGCCGTTTCCCATGCTTTTCTGCTGCTGAGCAGTGATTCGACGGACGACAGGATCTTCCTCGACCCGTCCCGCGTCCGCTTGATCCCGGAGCAGGACATCATCGCGCCGCCGGGGATCTCCTTCCTGTTCGACTACCGGCAGATTGATGTATTCTTGGGCGCCGGATTGGCCTCGGATCCCGATGTCTACTTTCCGTATTCCTATTCGCCCCCCTCCGATCCCGCCTACCTCTACCCCAGCTGCATGGCGATCGAACAGATTCTCACGGGCCATCCTTCGGTCCGGAGAAATGACGAAGGCCCCATCCTCTATCCCCTGCGCATGGTCAAGGATGACGAGGAGATCGGCCTGCTCCAGGAGACCGCCGACATCACCGGGCGCGGTGTGCTGGCCGGGATGCGGGCCCTGCGCCCGGGCCTTCTCGAATCCGATCTGCAGGGCGTGATCGAGGACGAATTCCTGGCTTGGGGGGCATCAGGCACGAGCTTTGCCTCGATCGTCGGCTCCGGGCCTAATTCGCTGATTCTCCATTACGAGGAGAACACCAGGCGCATGGAGGCCGGCGAGGTGGTGGTGGTTGATGTTGGGGCGGAGTTCGCCCGCTATGCCGGCGATATCACTCGGACCCTGCCTGTGTCGGGCGTTTTTACGGCTCGCCAACGCGAGGTCTACAACGTGGTTCTCGAATGCCAGCGGCGGGCCATCACCGCCTGCCGGCCGAACACCACGCTGTCCGAAGTGCATGCCGCCGCCCAAGCCTATGCCGAGGAAAAGGGCTATGGGGACTTCTTCAACTACTCCGGCTGGCGCCACGGCACGAGCCACCATCTTGGGCTGGATGTGCATGATCCGTCCGTCTCCGGCGCCGTCCTGGAACCGGGCATGGTGATCACCGTGGAGCCGGGAATCTACATTCCCGGCGAGAACCTCGGCATCCGCATCGAGGACGATGTCCTGATCACGGGGGCCGGATGCGTCATCATCTCGGATATCGTGCCTCGCCAGGCGGACGAGATCGAGGCCGTGATCGCGGGCGCGCAGCCGCTTTCCTCCCGGGATGACATCTGCCGCCGCGCCGCCGCCCCTGCTTGCAATCGGCCGGGCGGCGCTTTAGGATGAATCCGCCATGAACAAAGCCCATCACGCGACCCTGCTGGGAGCCGGCCTGATCGGCGGCTTCTACACCATGACCCTGCACGGCGGCCGCGGCCGCGACCGGATCGGGACGGTCTGCGCCCAGACCGAGGAGGAGGCCCGGGCCTTCGCCCGCAAGTGGGACATCCCGCGCTTCACGGCCGACATGAAGGCGGCCGTCGAGGATCCGGCGACGGATGTCGTCATCGTCGGCGTGCCCAACAACCTGCACAAGGAAGCCGTCCTTCTGGCCGCCCGGGCGGGCAAGCCCGTCCTCTGCACCAAGCCGCTCGGCCGGACCGCGGCCGAGGCCATGGAGATGCTGGAGGCCGTGGAGAGGGCCGGCGTCTTCGCCGGCTACCTGGAGGACCTGGTTTACACGCCCAAGACCCTCAAGGCCTTGGCGGCCGTGCGGGCCGGCGCCCTCGGCCGCATCCTGTGGGTCCGCTCGCGCGAGACTCATCCCGGCCCGCACAGCGCCTGGTTCTGGGACAAGGCCATCGCCGGCGGCGGGGCGCTCGTCGACATGGGCTGCCACTGCATCGAGATCATCCGCAGCTTCGCCGGCAAGGGCCTGCGGCCGGTTGAGGTTCTGGCCACGGCCGACACGATGGTTCATCCCATCGACGCCGAAGACTCCAGCCTGGCCCTGATCCGCTTCGAAGGCGGGGCGCTGGGCCAAGTGGAGGTCAACTGGACCTTTCGCGGCGGCATGGACCTGCGCGACGAGGTGGCCGGGACCGAGGGCACCATCCGGCTGGACCACTTCCTGCGGACCGGTTTCGAGATGTTCACCGCGGTCGGGCAGGGCGGCTATGTGGCCGAAAAGGCCGAGGGAGACCGGGGGTGGCTCTTCCCGGTCGGAGACGAAGTCCACGCCCTGGGCTACGTCCATATGTTCCGCGACATGCTCGACGCTTTGGACGAAGGCCGGGCGCCGCGCGAGACCTTCCTGGACGGCTACGTTGTGAACGCCATCATCGACGCCTGCTACGCCTCGGCCGCGGCCAAGGCCTGGCAGCCGGTCAAGCTGGAGCGGTGGGCGGGGGAGGCCGCCGGGGGGCCGATTCTCGACGCGAAGGCGGAATCGCCCGGCGGACCGATCCTGATCAAGGTTGAGAAGATGCCGGACGGAAAGACCAAGCGCATCACCAAAGACCCTGCGACCGGGGCCTTGAGCCAGACGATCGAAGACGACTGAAGCCGCGAGCTTCGCTTACTTGATCTGCTTGAGGCCCTCGAGCGTCATGCCCTCGGCGATCAGGAGGCACTTAGTGAAGACGCCCTTGTCGTCGCGGACGAACTCCAGCTGGAAGAAGTTGCCGTTGCTCTGGACGGTGACTTCGAAATGGAAGGGCTTGTCCTTGACCGGCACGACCGCTTCCTCGGTTTCGCCGTAGGGAGCGCCGAAGAGGGCCCCGTCCCGCTCGAGGAATTGGATGGTCTGGGAGTTCCCGCCCATCTCGAAGACGTAATCGCCGGCAATCTCCTGGAAGAGCTTCTTCATGTCCTGGGGCCAGGCCTGGGCCGGCTTTTGCCCGGCGGCCTGCTGGGCCGGGACCTGGGCGAAGGCGGCGGACGCGCAGACCAGGGCCATGCAGATCCCTAGGGCGAGCCGATTCTTGTTCATCTTGGCATCCTCCTGGAGGGAAAGCCCCTCCGTTCTGTTTATACGGAATCCCAGCCGCCCGGGTTCCATGCGGCGCCCCGATTTGTCTTTCCCCCTGGATTCTGATATCTATTCCCTTCTCGGTCTCTGAATGGATTCTGTTCTTCCGCGCAGGAGGATTCGCATGAAGAGAGCCGCTTCCTTCGCCCTGGCCGCCCTGTTGCTGTTCGGCGCCGCGGCCGCCTGCCGCAAGGCCGAAAACCCCGCCCCGGTCCCCGAGGCGGCGAAAGGACAACCGATCATGAGCATCCAGAAGGCCGCGTTCGGGAATCTCCCGGACGGCACGGCGGTTGATGTCTACACCCTGGCCAACGCGAACGGGATCAAGGCCCGGATCATGACCTATGGGGCCATTCTCGTTTCGCTCGATCTGCCCGACCGGATGGGGGCCTTCGCCGATTGCGTCCTGGGTTACGACTCGTTGGCGGGCTACCTCAAGACGACCCCCTACTTCGGGTCCATCGTCGGCCGCTACGGCAACCGAATCGCCAAGGGCAGGTTCACCCTCGACGGCAAGACCTATACCTTGGCGACCAATGACGGGGCCAACCACCTGCACGGCGGGATCAAGGGCTTCGACAAGGTCGTCTGGACGGCCGAGCCGTTCGAGGAAGCCGGCGCCGTCGGCCTTAAGATGGGCTATGTCAGTAAGGACGGCGAGGAAGGATACCCGGGGAACCTGACCGTGACGCTCGTCTACTTGCTGACCAACGACGACGAGCTGCGCCTGGACTACGAGGCCGCGACCGACAAGGCCACCCCCGTCAACCTGACCCACCACAGCTATTTCAACTTTGCCGCCGGGACGCGCGACATCCTGGCCCACGAGCTGACCCTGACGGCGGACCGCTACACGCCGGTCGACGCCGGGCTCATCCCGACCGGCAAGCTTGACCCGGTCGCCGGGACGCCCATGGACTTCACGACGCTGACCGCCGTCGGCTCCCGCATCGCCCAGGTCGCCGGCGGCTACGACCACAACTACGTCCTGAATGCCGGGGGCGGGGCGATGGCCCTGGCCGCCCGCGTCTACGATCCCGAAAGCGGACGGGTTATGGAAGTCTCCACCGACCAGCCCGGCATCCAGTTCTACTCCGGCAACTTCCTGGACGGGACCATCGCCGGCAAGGGCGGTCAGGCTTACGGAAAGCACTGGGGCTTCTGCCTGGAGACCCAGCACTTTCCCGATTCGCCCAACCAGCCGGCCTTCCCCTCGACCATCGTGCGGCCCGGCGAGACGTTCCGGACCCGGACGGTCTTCAAATTCTCGGTGATATAAGCGAGGGGACCTCTTCCCCCCGAATGTCCGCTTAAATCGAAAAAAGGATCGGAGGACACATGAAGAAGCGCAGCGCACTCGTCCTGTTCCTGGCCCTGGCCGTTTTGGCCGGGTTCCTGGGCGCGCAGGACCGGCTGAAGACTTATCCCGGCTATGAGCACTACGCTAAGATGCTCAAGGAGCTGCAGGGCGGCCAGCCCGGTGGCGGAGGGCGTCCCGGCATGACGGGCCTGGGCGGCGGCATCCGCTGGGCCGAGGACGGCAAGTCGTTCACCTTCCCCAAGGACGGCAAGACCTGGACCTATGATCTGGCCGCCAAGAAGGCGACCGAGTTCACCGGCCAGGCTCCCCAGCCCGGCGGCATCATGGGCCGTCCCGCCGGCGGGCCCGAGCGAGGCCGCCAGTTCACCGAGGCCGTCTCTCCCGACAAGAAGTGGAAGGCCCTCTCTAAAGACCGCAACCTCTGGCTGGCCGACGGCGAAGGCAAGAACGCCGTGGCCTTGACCACCGAGGGCAACGAGAAGACCCGCGTCAAGTACGCCTCGGCCAGCTGGGTCTACGGCGAGGAGCTCAACCAGGTCACGGCCATGTGGTGGTCGCCCGATTCGAGCAAGATCGCCTACTACCGCTTCGATGAGAGCAAGGTCCCCGACTACGTCCTGCAAATGGATCAGACCAAGCTCTACAGCAAGCCCGACATCGAAGCCTATCCCAAGGCCGGCCAGCCCAACCCCGTGGCCGAGCTGTACGTCTACGACGTCAACGCCAAGACCACGACCAAAGTCGACGTCCGCGACGGCAAGCCCTTCGAGGACGCCGTCGTCGGCCACTACGTCTACCGGGTCCAGTGGGCACCGGCCGGCGGCGCGCTTCTCTTCACCCGGACCAACCGCCGCCAAAACATCCTCGAGCTCTGCGCCGCCGACCCCGCCACAGGCAAGGTCCGCGTCATCCTGCGCGAGGAATGGCCCACCGGCTGGGTCGAGAACAGCCCGGCCATGACCTGGCTCAAGGACAACAAGCGCTTCCTGTGGGTCTCGGAGCGCAGCGGCTACCGCAACTTCTATCTCTACGACATCTCCGGCAAGCTGCTGGCGACTGTGACCAACCACCCGTTCGAGATCGCCCAGATCGTCAAGGTCGACGAGAAGACCGGCCAGCTCTACTACATGGCCCGCGACGGCGCCAACCATATGATGATGCAATTCCACAAGGTCGGCCTGGACGGCAAGAAAGATGTCCGGTTGACCGATCCGGCGCTGAACCACGCGGTCTCCCTGTCGCCCGACGGCAAGTACTTCGTCGATACCGCCCAGACCCACGACAAGCCCTCGGTCATGACCTTGCGGGACGCCAAGGGCAAAGCTCTGGCCGAGCTGGCCAGGACCGACACATCCAAGTACGACAAGCTGGGGATCAAGCCGGCCGAGTTGATCACGTTCAAAGCCGCCGACGGGATGACCGACCTTCACGGCATCCTCCAGTTCCCCTCGAACTTCGATCCCGCCAAGAAGTACCCGCTCCTGGTCAGCGTCTATGCCGGGCCGGGCTGGAACGGCGCCCGCGAGACCTACGTCGCGCCCAACCCGCTCTGCGAGTACGGCTTCCTGGTCGCCTCCTTCGATTTCCGCGGCTCCTCCGGTCGCGGCAAGAAGGCCATGGACACGATCTACCAGAAGCTGGGTGTTGTGGAGATCGACGACCAGGCGGCCGGCGTCAAGTCGCTCTACAATCGGCCCTACTTCGACAAGACCCGGGTCGGCATCTACGGCACCTCCTACGGCGGCTACGCCTCGGCCATGTGCCTGCTGCGCCACCCCGACGTCTTCACCGCGGCCTGCGCCCAGTCCTCCGTCACTTCCTGGTACCAGTACGACTCGATCTACACCGAGCGCTACATGTGGATCCCGCAGGAAAACAAGGACGGTTACGAGGCCGGCAGCGCGATGACGCACGCCGGCAAGCTGGACGGCCGGCTGCTCGTCTATTACGGCACGGCGGACAACAACGTGCACCCGACGAACGCCATGCAGCTCATCCAGGCCCTTCAGCGCGCCGGGAAGAGCTTCGAGGTGCAGGTGGGGCCGGACGCGGGGCACTCGGGCGTGAACCAGCAGCGGATGATGGAGTTCTTCATCCAGAACCTGGTGGTCGATCCGCCGAAGCGCGCGGGCGGGCAGTAGCCGCAATCCCGCTGCTGGCGATGGTCGTGTCGCCATCGCCTCGGTGCCGGGTCTCTACGCCCGATCGGGCATCGGGACGTACGGGCACTCGCGCAGTTCGACGGCCTTCCGCCCCGACAGCATCAGGTACCAGTCCCGCGCGCACCCCGCGACGATGACCGCCACGAACGCCAGGAACAGCGCCGCGACGGCCGCGTCGAGCTGGTTCATCGCCACCGTCTTCTGCCACAACGCTACCTGGTCCGGCGTGCCGCCGGCCGCCGCCATCGCGGCGAAGTTCCGTGCGCCGGCGAGGAAGCCGAGCGCCGGGTCGGGCGAGAAGATCTTGATGAGCCCTGCCGAGAACGTGACGGCCATCAGGAACGCGAGCGGCACCGCCGTCACCCACGCGTACCGCGTCTTGCCCATCTTGATGAGCACCGTCGTGCCGAGGGCGAATGCGATCACCGCGAGCAGCTGGTTCGCGATGCCGAAGAGCGGCCACAGCGTGTTGATCCCGCCCATGGGATCGATGACACCCTGGTACAGGAAGTACCCCCACGCCGCCACGATCAGTCCGCTGGCCAGCATGTTCGCGGGCCACGACCGCGTGTCCCCGAGGGGCTTCCACATCTGGCCCAGGAAGTCCTGCAGGATGAACCGGCCCACCCTCGTGCCGGCGTCGATCGTCGTCAGGATGAAGAGGGCCTCGAACATGATGGCGAAGTGGTACCAGAGCGCCATCCAGCCCTCGCCGAAGGCTTTCGCGAACATGCGCGCCATGCCGAGGGCGAAGGTCGGCGCGCCGCCGGTCCTCCCGAACATGGTCTTCTCGCCGACGTCGGCGGCCATCTGATCCATCTCGGCCACCGTCACCGGGAATCCCGCGGCGGTGATCGTCTCGACGACGGCCGCCGGCGCCTGCGTCTTGTTGATGCCGGCGTTCACGGCGAAGTACTGCCCCGGCTGCAGCGCCGAGGCGGCCACGAGCGCCATGATGGCCACCAGCATCTCGGTGATCATCGCGCCGTAGCCGACGCTGCGGATGACCGACTCGCGCGACGCCATCTTGGGCGTCGTGCCGGACGAGATGAGCGAGTGGAACCCGGACACGGCGCCGCACGCGATGGTGATGAACACGAACGGAAACACCGGCCCCGCGAACACCGGCCCCGTGCCGTCGATGTAGCGCGTCAGCGCCGGCATGTGCAGCGGCGGCGCGACGATGACGACCGCGGCCGCGAGGAGCGCCACGGTTCCGAGCTTCATGTACGTGCTCAGGTAGTCCCGGGGCGCGAGCAGCAGCCACACCGGCAGCACCGAGGCCGCAAAGCCGTAGACGATGATCGCCCACGCGATCCACTCGGCGCTCCGGTCGAACCACGGCGTCAGGCCCCACGCGCCGAGCTGGCTGCCGCCCCAGACGCTGGCGAGGAGCGCCGTCACGCCGACGATCGTCACGTTCCGCACGCCGACCTTCCCGACCGTGTGCGCCAGGCCCATCGTCAGGGCGAGGGGGATGGTCATCGCGATCGTGAAGAGCCCCCAGGGGCTTTCCGCCAGTGCCTTGACGACCACGAGCCCGAGCACGGCGAGCAGGATCGTCAAGATCGCGAGCAGGCTGACGAGGGCGACGACGCCGACGACCGGGTTGACCTCCTCCTTGAGCATCTGGCCGAGGGACTTGCCGCAGCGGCGCATCGAGGCGAACAGGATGACCGCGTCGTGCACGCCGCCGCCGAGGGTGGCGCCGACGAGGATCCAGAGCATGCCGGGCAGGTAGCCGAACTGGGCGGCCAGCAC
>DFYJ01000060.1 GCA_002383325.1 Candidatus Aminicenantes bacterium UBA4085 | reverse complement strand
GGCAACTCGTGGAAGACTTCGCGCGCTATCATTATCTGCCGCGGCTCGTTGGTCCGGAGGTTTTAATACAGGCGATACGTGACGGGATCGCATTGCTCACCTTTAAGTCGGACACGTTCGCCTATGCCGAGAGCTATGATGAGGCGGCGAGCAGGTTCCGGGGATTGCGAGGCGGCCAAGTCGTCAATGTGTCGTCTGACAGCGTAGGTTTGCTGGTAAAGCCGGACGTTGCGCAACGGCAACTGGATGCTGAGACACAGCCGCCTAAGGTCCCCGGCGAAGGTGCAGCCGGCGGTGATGCGGGCGGAGACGGGGCTACGATACCAGGGATTGCTGGAGCCGAGGCCGGGGTTGCAGGTGCCACACCGGCCGGAGGCCGTGCGTTGCTACGCCGCTACCACGGCACCGTGACGCTCGATCCCGAGCGCGTCGGTCGCGATGCGAGCCGTATCGCCGACGAGGTGATCGCACATCTTAACGGGCTCGTCGGAGCTGAAGTGTGCGTGACCCTCGAGATTGAAGCCAAAATCCCCACTGGCGCCTCAGATCAGGTAGTCCGCACGGTCACCGAGAACAGCCGTACATTGAAATTCCTGAGCCAGGGATTCGAGAAGGACTAAATAGTCTTGACGACCGATCTCATCGTAGCCTTTGAAGGACCGTTCTCATGGCCGGGTTCACCAGGCGCGCCATCGATCTTCGAGGCTGAGTTGAGGCGAACGTCTGGCATATACCTCTGGACAGTCCTGCTTGCTCAGGGATACCTCGTTTATTATGTTGGCGAAACTGGCCGAAGCTTCGAAGCCAGGCTCCTCGAGCACTACTGCGAACACGCCTCTGGCATGTATCATGTAAACTCTCCCGAGGAGTTTGCTCGCGGCGAGAGAGTTGTGATCTGGCCGGGACGGTACGATCCGACGATGAAGAAGAGCGCGAAGGAATGTATCCTTGAGTGCTCAAGGTTGGGAGAACCGATAACGAAACTCGCCTACATTTATCGGTTCTTCCTAGCCCCGCTTTCATGCGAAACTAGGATCCGTAGGAGGATCGAGGCGGCTATAGCCAATACTCTGTATGCTGCGCCCAGTAGCGTCGGCTTATTCCAAGAAACAGGAATCCGTTATCATCCACGTACTCAAGAGGAGACTGCCATTATATGCCGAGTGAGTTCGTCGATGCCGCTTCTGGGAATTCCGGAACGGCTTCTTGTATAGCCGGCCCATTTTAATATTGCTTATTTCTCTGACCGGTCTGATGAAGATATTACTCCGTTCATGAAATCGTCCCACATAATGTTCATTCTTTCATAACTAGGATATGGGGGCGGCATATATTTTTCGGAATAGTACTTCTCTCCAGAAGGAAATTCTATTAGCGGATATGCTGGGATAATGAACTCAGCAGATATCCGTTTCTTAGTTCGTGTAAACTTCCCTTTCGAAAAAGAATACTTATAGACAATTATCTTTCCTGAAGACATCTCTCCCAACTCGATCGTTTTATTTCCGAATTTAATATATATAACAGGTCGTCGTACACTCTGTTCGGGGCGATTTCTTCTGATGACGAATTCGTTTTTGAGAAAATATCTCTGACCTTCACAATACAACCAAATCTCACTTGCCACTTCGAGCCTGAACAATTTAGAGTTCTTCTCTCGTAACGATATTGCCGCTTCTTTTTCTTTGTTTTTGAATGGGGCAGGTCTAAAAAGGCAAGAATACGAACATGAGGAGAGCCTTTCATAAAACCAACTAATTAGGAATTGATAAGAATTCCAACTAATTAATGTCTTGGTTTCTATTCCTATAGCAGGCGTTTCGAGTTCACCGGAAGTATTCAGTATTCGAACAGATTTCCATCGCAGCTTATTAAGAGCGTAAGACCATAGCAGAATCAATTTAGTTTTATTCTTCAGTCGCGCAGATCGCGAAATATTGTCGCGAATATTGGATCGCTCATGCTGGAGTTCTTGATCCAGGCGCTTGGTGATCTCCTGACGACGAAGTAAAACGTTTCTATAACGTTCAGCGGCCTTGTCGTATTTCCAAAGATCCGTTTTAGAATCCGATGAAGATCTGTTAGCGAGAAAAATGTTCGTTACAGTAATCGCTAAAAAATAGGCGAAGTCAAAGAGACCGAATCTATAATCTGACTTTAATATCCTGTCGATATCTTTAAGAGAATCAGCAGCATCCAGGCTAGAATCTGACAATTTGTTTCGCCCAAAAACAATATACCAAAATCACATAATCAAATATATCGGTATATTGTATGTATATGATAATAAACGAAATACGCTTGACAAACTGGAGAAAACGGCCGATCATATTTATGATTCTTAATTATTAGGAGCGCGAGATGAACAACGTTAGAAGGACGAGGCGGGA
Organism: Candidatus Aminicenantes bacterium UBA4085; assembly: GCA_002383325.1. GTDB lineage: Bacteria > Acidobacteriota > Aminicenantia > Aminicenantales > UBA4085 > UBA4085. The sequence continues at coordinate 19,284 of DFYJ01000060.1, read as the reverse complement.
TCGGGAACTCAGTCAGTATCAAATCGCAAGGGACGCGGAGATTTCCCAGGCAACGCTGAGCTTAGTCGAGCGCGGTTTTAAAGATCCCAGCAAGGAAACAAAACGCAGAATCGCGAAGGCGCTTAAGTGCAGAGTTTCTGAGGTATTTCCTAACGACGATCTTGAAGTGAAGAAATGATTCTTCGTTCCGGCTGCTGTAGGGAGTGTCCCTGCCTTTGCGATTCCGCAAAGTCAAGCCAAATGAGTGCGGCCGCCGTTGCCGGTTTCGAGAAGCTTAGTATTGCAGAGGAGTCTGGGACATGAACCAGGACGCCCTCAAGAAGATCAACCTCCCCGCTTTTCTCGGTCTGCATTACAGCGTCATCGTCAGTTCGAACGGAGCGGCGATCTGTCCTTTCCACAACGACCACGTACCAAGCTTATCAGTAACTCAGAAGAAGGATGGAATCTGGCTGTTCAATTGCCACGGCTGTAAGGCAGCCGGCACAATATTTGATTTTGTAATGAAGATGGAAGGCGTCAACTTCGTGGACGCGGGACGGCGTATCCAGGTACTCGAGGGCATCAAGGCTGGGGCCATGCCATCAGCGAAGAAGAGGCGGGCGGCGCCATGGAAGCGTCCAGCCCCCGAAGAGATCGTCGAAGCCGAATACGCCTACACAAATGAGCAGGGAGTTATCCTCTACGTCAAACGCCGGTTCAAACCAAAGGATTTTGATTTCTATCGCACGGTCGATGGCAAGCCGATCTGGGACATCAAGGGAGTTCGTCGCGTCCTCTTCAATCTGCCGGAAGTCATCAAGCAGGAGTCGATCTGGCTCGTCGAAGGTGAGAAGGACGTGCTCACGCTCGAAAACCTGGGCTTTGCTGCAACCACAGCCGGCGGGGCGAATGATTGGACGAACGAGTTTCTTCCCTTCTTCGCGGGGAAGGAGATCATCGTCTGCTGGGACACAGACGCCGCCCAGATCGGAAGGGAGCGGGCTCTGGCCGCGTCGAAGGTCGCGGAGACCACACTCCTAGTCGATCTGGAGAAACAGGCCAACTTGAAGGGGAAACATGACATCACGGACTTCATCAACGGACTCGGAGACATTCCGAATGACAAGAAATCCTTGGCCGTACGTGCGCTGGCCGCGAGAGCAGAGAGAATCCAACCGGCGAAGACAGATGTCCCGGCCTTGTCCCGCCAACTGAAGCCAACATTCACCGGGTCGCTCGGAGACTTCTTTAAGGCTGATCTTCCGGAGGCCGAGGTCCTTATCGAGGGACTGCTCGCTCGGGAAGAGTTTATGCTCCTGGGCGGCGTAAAACACGCGCACAAGACGACCGTCATGATGAACCTGGGTCTGCACTTCGCGAGCGGCGAGAAGCAATGGCTTAACTTCCTGATCCCGAGGCCGGGGCGGTTCCTTATGGTCCAGCAGGAACTCGGTGAGGGCGAATTCAGGAAACGCCTGAGAAAAGTCGTCGACGCTGGGCACTTCGACCCGGACAATTTCTTCCCCTATACGGGGACGAGCGAACCGATCAAGCTCATGAAGGACGAGGGCTTCAAGCGGCTGCGCGAGCTGTGCGACAAGTTCAAGCCCGACATCCTCGGCCTGGACCCGCTTCATACCTTCATGATCGGGGGAGAAAACCGGGATGAAGCCTTCGCCGCGATACGGGATCGGGTTAACTACCTCAAGACAACTTATAACTGCGGCGTCATCACCAGCCATCACTTCTCCAGCAAACGGCCCAAGGATGATCCCGACGCCCCCGCTGAAGCGGCCGGCTTCTTTCGAGGGCACTCCGTTCTGGCAGACGCTGCCGACGTCCTCTTTCTTCTCCACAGACTGCAAGGCGGACAGAAAGACAACCCAAACCTTAGGCTCGCCTATGAGGATTACAACCAAGTCGAAATTACGCTCCGCAACGGCAAGTGGCCGCCGCGATTCGCCATAGAATTTGACGGAAAATCCTTCCTAATGCGCGTATCCGATGTCTGGCATGAGGTCGGGGCAAAGATCGGCTTTGGAGAAGTCCGCGATTACTGCGAGGCCCAAGGCGGATCGGCGCGGCTAGCGGACCTCATTACCTACTTCAGAAAGCGAGACAATGCGCTCTCGCCGCATACGGTCAAGAACGCGGTCGATAAGGAAAAATCGGCCGGCTACATCGTGACCGAGGAGCTTCCCGGCAGGGGCCATCCGATCCTCGTCAAGTCAAGGAAAGCGGCATGAGCAGCGGCATACCCTCCTTTATGCATAATATAAGGTATAAAAGTATATATATATTGTATATTTATTTATGCACCCCCCCCTGCATTAATATCCACCCCAGTTGGGAGGGTAATACAGGGCTCCAGGGGAGTACGCTAAGAAATAGCCCACTACCGGAGAGAGACATCCGTCCTTTTTCCCTCCCGATGCTTCCCCCCCGGCTTAACGGCAAATCAGCGTTTAATAGTCCTCCGGTCATGCCTGGGGAATCCGCTGTCATATCGACTGTCGCTCCGCTAATAATTCAATTTAGGAATTGAAAATGACCAAATCAAAAATCATCAAGCTAGAATGTCTCGAATGCAGTGGCGGTTCTTCCAAGGAAGTGACTTTATGCGCAATACCAAGATGTCGTTATTGGGAATATCGCTTCGGTTACTCGCCCAAAGATAAACGTTACGCAGCCAGAATGCAGAAGGCCGCAAAGAGATGGCCGAAGGAATTCCTGGAAATGATGAAAATCAGGGAAGAGCCGAAGAATGGCTCGAATTGATCGTCCGAAGCACAGGGGAGTGTCGTTTTGGATGATGACGGGCCCAACCCAAGGAATCATAGGAGAACCATTGCCAACAATAACTTGCCGTAAATGGAGCACTATATGATGCTGTTTTCGAACAAAACGATGGAACGAGTACTGATCCTAGATTTCGACAAGCAAGAGGGAATATAACAATGGCCACCCCTGGACGCAATGACGAGGCCATCCTCACTGTCGTCCAGGTCGCCCAACTATTGCAGATTCACATTAAAACAGTCTATCGCTTGATTTCTGAACGGAGGATCCCGTTCCTCCGTAAGCCAGGTATTGGCTATAGATTCATCCGAAACGACCTACTGCAGTGGCTGCAGGAAGGTTACGAGCGTCCCGATGGCTGGAAAAACCGACTCTAGGCGCCTATCTACTTGAGCAAAATCCCGCTTCCTGCAATAGCTATATGAGGAAGCATTTTGAGGATATTTCGTCGGGGAACTACCTGGTTCATGGATCTTTCCTCCGGGGGGAAGCGTGTAAGGCGCCGGATCCCCGGGGCCAGGTCGAAAACCGAAGCCCAGGCAGCCCTTTCCGCGGTGCAAACCGATATTCTTCGAGGGGCGTTCAATTTCAAAGCCGAGCAGAGAGTCATTTTCGGGGATTTCGCGAAAATCTACCTGGAGAGACACGCCAAGCCCAATAAGCGTTCCTGGAAGCGCGACGAAGTCGCCCTCAAGGTCCTGAAGGAATTCTTCAAGGGAATGCCTCTCCAGAAGATCTCGCCGTTCCTGATCGAGGGATACAAGAAAAAGCGGCAGGAAGAGGTCGAGGTTTCTTCGGTAAACCGAGAGCTTTCGATCCTGAAGACCCTCTTCACCAAGGCGATCGACTGGGGCTATGCAACCGAGAATCCCGCGAGCCGGGTCAAGCTCTTCAACGAAAAGAACAGGCTTCGCTGGCGGGAGCTAACTTCGAAGGAGCTCGATTCACTCCTTTCGAACTCGAGTTCTCCGCTCCGAGAGACGATCATCATTGCCGTGAACACAGGCATGAGGATAGGGGAGCTTATGGCGCTTCGCTGGACGGACGTCTATGAGTCTCAGCAATACCTTGTCGTCCGGGACAGTAAAAGCGGCCGCTCCCGAAAGGTCCCCCTCAACAGCCTGGCCCTGGAAGCCCTGGGGAGCCTTAAAACACGCGCTCAGAGCGCCGATTACGTCTTCCCCAACCCAAGTACCGGGTCCTTCACGAAATACCCGCGTCGGGCCTTCCTGACGGCCTGCCGGCGGGCGGGGATCGAAGATCTGAGGATTCACGACCTCCGCCATTACGCCGCGACGGCCATGGTCAGGGCCGGTGTCGATCTTCACACGGTCTCGAAAATCCTTGGCCACTCGACGATCAAGCTCACCGAACGCTACAGCCATCCGGGCTTCGATCACACCTTGGACGCGGTGAAGCTGCTGGAGTCCCGATCAGGGAGAAACGGCCGTTTTTCCGAAGCTAATGGCACAAACATGGCACAAGTCGAAATTCCGAAAGCTGCAAACGACTCGAATATAAAGAGTTACAGGTCCGATAAGGTGGGTTCCTAAACCGTTGGTCGGGTGTTCGAGTCACCCCAGGCGCGCCATCCATAACCTGCTCTAAATCATCCCTAATCAGGACGATACGGATTCCATCCGTTTCAGTCCTATTCCGCCCTAGTGGACATAATTACGTCACAGATTTGGCGCAAATCACGCACCGACGGCATAAATTTGCCACAAGCTATGGACCTGGAATCGAACAGGTGATGAGTCGATTCGGTGACTGTCTCATCGCCAGAAGCAGCCTGGCGAGCTCAGCTTATCGGGAAATGGACGAGCGGGCGAGAAGTGGTGAGTGTGTTGACATCTCCGCGCGAGATTATTTCGAAATAGCCAACAGGGGAGGTTCATCGGTCGGAACGTGGATTCGCAGCCTACCGGATAAAGCAAATTCCCATCCATCAGAACCCCCTTTTATAGCGCTGCGATTTGCTTGACAGTCCCTACAGTGTTCGGACGAAAGGAGAGAAGATGAGCGGGCCATCCCAACAAGATAGAGAAGAGATGCGCGGGCAAGAGGCGGCTAAGAGGGCAGGCAGCGAAAAAGGAAACTCCACTCCCAAACAACGACTCACGCTGCTCATGGTTGGGGTGCCCATCGCGATCGCGGCCTGCTTGATAGTGGGTGGGCTTTCCATGTTCCTTCTGTCGACCCTCGGCGCCGGCCTGTTTAAGTCAGCACGGGGAACGACATACGCATCGGGTCAGTTCCTTAGACTCGTCGGAGGCGGTGGTATCGGTTCTTTTATCATGACTTCAGTGATGACTATGATTAGCGGAATGATTGGAGGATATACCGCTTTCAAGGTGCTTGGCGCCATAGCCAAGGGCGTCAGGGTCACAAATATCAAGCCGGTGATGCGAGCCGTCGCCGTATCAAGCGCAGGTTTCGCCATATTGTCGTTTGTTTGGGCGGCCTTTGTATTTCCGACTCGGGACTTGCGAATCTACATACCTGCCTCCGCGACTCTCGGTGTCATGGTCGGCGGATGGATGGTTGTTGCCAGGGATAAGCACCGATACTTGCTTTGCCCGAAATGCGAGAGGTATGTTGGTCCCAAAGTCGGGAAGGCCATGGGGCAGATCGCCGTCTCAACTATCAGAGAATTACTCCCACAGGCCCCAACCAAGGAAGATCTGGTTGAAATCCTCCGGAAGGACTCCCGTGGGATGGGCTTCATGACCTGTCGCATCTGTCCGAAATGCGGAGACGGTTTTGTCCAGATTGGGACCGTGCAAGATGCCATTCGTGACAAGGCCGCCCTTCCTGGTCAATGGATCTCCCATGTTGTAGCGCGCCCATTACAAGAGGCACTCGAAATCGTTCGCGCCGAAGAAGAAGCCAAGCAGACTTAGGCGTTCGAACGACGACGAGGCGCCTTATCCGTGTCCGCGGCGGGCACTTTGCGGAGCTCGCCGAGCGTTGGGAGCATCCCGCGCTCCAACATTCGCCTCCAAAGTCCCCGCCAAGTTTCCCAACGGTGGCCGCCCGGCGCCGTGAAGACGCGCTCGGGGGGTAATTCCCGGCCTAAAAGTCCATTGGCTCGGGCAAAGGCATCCTCCGTGCCGAAGCCGAGCCAGATATCGGGCCCGGCCGCCCCGGGACGCAAAGCATCCTTCAAGAAGAGCCATATCATCCTTTGATAATCGCTCGCCGGAAGCGGCTCTTGCGGCTTCCACATCGACAATCTCCCGGCGGCTCCGATCTCGTCGATCACGGCCCTGTCGCCGAGAAAGGGCGCCAGGAGCACCAATCCGTTGACATCGTCCGGATGCTCCCTCGCGTACAAGAGAGCGCCGAGTCCGCCCATGGAGATGCCGACGAGCCAGATGTCCTTGTAGCCGGCGGCGCGGGCCGGATCGATGATATCGACCTTGAGCCGGACATTGAGCGTCCGCTTCAGGTAATGCCCGAGGTGGGCATCCACGGCGATCATATCGACCGCGAGGCCCGCTTCCTTGGCTAGAGCCGGAAATCGTTCGGTTCCGAAATCGGCCGGATCGCTGGCCCGGCCCGGCAGGAAAACAACCAGGGTCGGGGCGTGCGCAGCGGCAGGGGCGAAGCGGACGACGCGCATCGGAGCGGAGGCGGGCCTGAGGAGGAGGCAACTTCCATGCGGCAGAATCAGGGCCGCCAGGCCGGCGAGGGCGGTTCTTGCTGCCGGTCCTCCCGTCATGAGCCCTGAGAGGCGGCCGCGGCGGCAACGATGGTGAATCATGTTTTTCATCGTACTTCGGCTCTTGGAAAGCTGTCAACGATCCGAGTGTGGCAGCCAAGCCGCGGATGTCTTTGGCGTTTGCGGCTGACGCGAACGGATTCATCTTTCGATCCAGGTGGTGTATAAGGGAACTCGTCACGGGATGGGAGGGTTGGAGAAGAGGAGAGGAAGGGGAGAAGGACCATGAGGAAAAAGATCGGACTGATTTCGGCCGCCGTGATGGTCCTGACGGCATCAGCGGCTGCGTCCGAATTTAACCCCGCGGCGGCGCATGACAAGGACAGCCTGGCCCGGTTCGCGGCTGCCCACGTCGAGCGGACCGCCGCGCCGCCGTTCTCCTTCATCTATGGCGATCGACCATCGGTGTCGCTTCTCGGAAGATGGCGCGTCAGCTCGAAGAACGAAACGATCGGAAGCAAGACGCTGAAGACGGTTGTCTACTCCGACCCGATGACCAAGCTTCGGGTGACCGTGGTCTATACGCTCACCGCGGATTTCCCGGCCGTCGAGTGGGTCGTCCGGTTCAAGAACGAGGGGCGGGCCGACACGCCGATTCTGCGCGATGTCCTGATCTCATCGCTTCTGTTCGAGGATCGTCCCGAGGGACCGGCCACTCTCCACCACGCTCTCGGCAGCGACGCCGCCCGGACCGATTTCGCGCCGATCGCCGACGTCCTCTCCCAAGGATCGGAAGTCGCCTTCGGGCCCAAGGGAGGCCGGCCGTCCGACACGGCCCTGCCGTTTTTCAACATTGCCGGACCGGGAAAGGGGATCATGGTGGCCGTGGGCTGGACCGGCCGCTGGCGGGCTGTTGTCAAGAAGCCTGCCGATCGCGCCGTCAGCCTTGAGGTCGGGATGGAGAAGACGCATTTCCGGCTCCATCCCGGGGAGGAGGTCCGCGGCCCCTCCTTCGCCCTCCTTTTCTGGCAGGGCTCCGATCGATTCGACGGGCACAATCTCTTCCGCCGCTTCGTCCTGGCGCATCACTCGCCCCGCCCGGACGGCCAACTGGTGGTGCCGCCGATCTCGCACGGTGTTGGATTCGGCGGGCCCGCCCCCTGCAACGAATACACCTGCGCCACCGAGATCCGGGTTCTGTCCATGATCGAGCGGCTGGCCCAGTTCGGCTTGGATCCCGACGCCTAATGGATCGACGCCGGCTGGTACGAGAACGCCTCCACGTTCTGGTGGGACGGCGTCGGAACCTGGCGCCCCGATGCGACGCGCTTTCCCCGCGGCTTGAAGCCGATCGGGGATGAGGCCTGGCGACGGGGCAAGCGCTTCGTCCTGTGGTTCGAGCCCGAGCGCGTCTACGAAGGCACCTGGCTCGACCGGGAGCATCCGGAGTGGCTGACCCGCCTTCCGGATGTCCCCGACCGACTGTTGAACCTGGGCAACCCCGAAGCCCTGGGCTGGCTGATCGATCATGTCTCGGGTCTTCTCCTGGCCTCGGGCGTGACCATCTACCGCCAGGATATCAACTTCAACGCGGCGGTCTACTGGCGGACCATGGATGCGCCGGACCGGATCGGGATCTCGGAGATGAAGCACGTCGAGGGGCTCTATGCCTATTGGGACGCCCTCCTGGCCAAGGTCCCCGGGCTGCTGATCGATAATTGCGCCGGGGGCGGCCGCCGGCTAGATCTCGAGACGATCGGCCGCAGCATCCCTCTCTGGCGGACCGACTCCGAGCCCTGCGAGCCGAACGGGGAGCAGGGCCACACTTACGGGCTCCAGCTCTACCTCCCGTTCAGCGGGACCGGGAACAACGATCCCAGCCGGTACGCCTCACGCAGCGCCATGTCCGGCGGCGCCGTCGTCCTGGCCTGGGAGATCAACGGCGCCCCCAACAAGCCGACATTCTCGGCCGCCCTGGCCCGCGAGGACATCGCCGAGTTCCGGCGCCTACGCCCGTATTTCTCCGCGGACTTCTACCCCCTGACGGAATACTCCACATCCGACGACGCCCGGGCCGCGTTCCAGTGGAACCGCCCTGAGGAAGGGGACGGCATCGTCCTGGCCTTCCGGCGGGACAAGGCGCCGGCAGCGGCGATCCGCGCGAATCTGCACGGACTCGACGCCGCAGCGGACTACGAGATCTCCTACGAGGATTATGGACTGATGCTGATCAAGAAGGGGGGCGAGCTTGCGGAGGGCGTCGACATCAAGATCGCTGAAGCGAGGGGCTCGCTCCTGATCAAATACCGCCGCTTGCGGTGATCCGCCCCCCCCGTCAGCGGTAAAGGGCCAGGAAGCGGGCCTGCAGAGCGGCTGCCTCGCGCACGACTTCGGCGTCGGGCGCCTGTTCCTTGACGTCCTTGCCGATCTGGACGCGGAAAAGCTTCCCGCCGTCATAGTAGTAGCGGCGCTCCTCGAACGGGCCGTCGCCCGATTTTTCCTTGATGTAAGCGAAGACCAGGCGGCCGTCCCGGAAGAGATAGTCCCGGTAGGATGTCCGGATGGCCGCGCCATCCTGAATCTCAACCTTGGCCAGGACGGAGGCTTCCGGCTTGCCTTCCCCGGCGAATTCCGGCTGGTCGGTATGCCAGAAGGCGATCTTCTGGTAGTAGTTCCCGACCGCCCGCCAGGATCCGTTGCGGCTGTTGACGAAGACCTCGGTGCAGTAGAAGCCCGGCATGCCGCCGCCTTCCGCTTCCTTGTCCGCCTCGGCGATGAGGGCCTGGACTTTGGCTGCATGCTCCCGGATGGCCGACAGGCGGGCATCGGAGGCCTGGCTTTCGGCCGCGGCAGGGGAGGACGCCGCGGCCAGCGAGGCGGTCAGCGTGAGAACGACGGCCGCTGTTCGAAGCAAAAACATGATCTGGCGCATCTTGGCATTCTCTCCCTTGCCGACTTCGGGGGCGCCGCGTCGGCCCGGCCTGTCCGCCCCGACGGAGCGGGCGGGACCTCAACCGGCTTTATGTCCCGCTTCGTTCTCAACCCGCAGTCCGAAGGCCTCCGGGCTGGTCGTCTTGCCTTTGAGCTTGACTTGGCCGAGGGCGATGAACTTGAACTTGTCTCCCAGCACGCGGTGGATGTCCGTCCCGACGACGATGGGCATGGCTTTGACCTTGCAGGCCGATTCCAGCCGGAAGGCCAGGGTCACGGCGTCGCCCATGATGGTCATGTCGCGCTGGGACTGCCCGACGTTGCTGCTGGAGACCAGGCCCTGGTTGATGCCCACTCCCACAGCGAAGGGAAAGTCGGTGCCTTCCGGCAGGGTCGTCGTCTGGGCCAGAGCCTGGATCCTCAAGGCGGCGTTGACCGCGTTCTCGGCTGCTTCCGTCGGGACCTGGGAGGAGACCGGCCAGTAGGCCATCACGGCATCACCGATGTACTTGTCCACCACCCCGCCCTGGGCGGCGATGATCTCCTGGGTCTGGCGGAACCAGGAACCCAGGAAGCGGGCCAGCATATCCGGGGTCAGAAGCTCGCCGATGCGGGTGAAGTTGCGGATGTCGCAGACCAGGATGACCATGGTCTTCAGGTGGACGGCCATCTGGGTCTTCTCGCACATCGTCTGGCTGAGCTTGGCGACTTCCTCGGGCGAGGGCCCGGGGAGCTCGAAGCGGAAGATGGTTTCGCCGGCCTGGATGAGGTCGTTGTTGCGCAGCAGGGTCGGGCCGATGATGAGCTTGGAGTTGAGCAGGGTGCCGTTGGCCGAGCCCATGTCGATGAGGTAGTACTCCTGCTCCCCCTGGCGGCGGATCAGGGCGTGCTGGCGTGAGGCGGCGGCGTCTTCCTTGATGCAGATCTGGTTGGAGGAGGCCCTCCCGATTCCGGTGGTGTTGCCGACCTCGTAGATGACGGGTTCGCGGCCGGAGATCTCGAGGTGCAGGGATGGATTCATGGACGGACTCCTAGAAGCGCTCCGACGGCGGCCAGCTCCTTGGCCAGGAGGGATCCGGCGACCGCTCCGGTCAGGACGGCGCTGGCCCGGCCGTGAAGGCGCTTGGCTCCTTCCGCGTCCCCCTCGGCCTTCAGCAGGCGGGCCATCCGCAGCAGGGCCGGAGGGTAGCTGGCGTTGTAGGCCAAGACCCCGCTCAGGATCTCCTTGGGCTTGGCCGAGGCCGGATCGATCTCCAGAATGAGGCGGGCGTACTCGTCCAGAAAATAGGCCCGGTCGAAAGGCGAAGTCCAGTAGCCCATCTTGGACTCGAAGCGCTGGGCTTCCTCGACCTCGCGCAGGACGCCTTCCCGGTCCTTGGCCAGGCGGGCTTCCAGGGCCCTCAGGTGGACCAGGAACTTGAGGACCGGAAAGTAGTTGGCGGCGTTCAAGCTCTTGGCTTCGGCCCTGCGGGTCAGGTCGGCGATCGCCGAGCGGAGGCGGCCCCTGTCGCTCCGCTGCGCGGCCAGGCAGCCCGAAAGCCAGATCGGTCGGACGGGCGATTCGTCCAGCCGCCCGGCGAAGGCCGATCCGCCGTAGAACTCCAGGACGGGCCGCAAGAGCTCCTCGCCCCGGGCCGCCTCGCCCTGCAGGACGGCGATGTGGGCCCGGTCGAACTGAATGTCGAAGCGGGAGGATTCGCCGGTCGCGTTATCGGCTTCCCGGCGCAGGCTTTCCTCGGCTTTGTCCAGGGCTCCGGTCAGGGCGAAGTTGGTGGCATAGTTGGAGTAGAGGTAGTAGAGGCCGGAGTCGAGCGCTTTACCCTGGTCGAGCGCAGCCAGGGCCTCGGCGTAACGGCCCGCGAACATGAAGCCGGAGGCCATGGAATCGAAGGAGTTGGCGGTCTTGTCCAGCTCGACGTAGCGGCGGAAATGCTCCTCGGCCTTGGCGTGATTCCCGGTCCAGGCGTAGCAGAAGGCGATGTGGTTGTGGGCCAGGGCGTAGGTCTCGTCCAGGTCCAGGGCCTTGGTGTAGTAGGGAATGGCCTCGGCCCCGTCCCCGGTATGGAAGTAAGACTCGGCGAACTCGTAAAGGTACTCGCGGTTGCGGGGGAAGGCTTCCATCAGCTGCATCAGGAAGCCCCGCTCCTCGGCCGGCCTGGATTCGATCCGGGCCAGCAGGGCCTTGAGCCGGAGGGTGTCGTAGCCGATCAGCCGCTCGCCGGAGGCCAAAGCCGCGGCGGCCTTGACCCGGGCCACCTCGCGGTCGTCCTGGAAGAAGTCCACCTCGGCGGCCTTGAGGCGAGCCAGGGCGAAATCCGGGTCGTATTCGAGGGCCGTCTTGAACTCGGCCGCGGCCGTCTTGGCGTCGAGCTTGTCCCAGGCGGCCCGGGCCTTGAGAAAATGGCTCAGGGCGTCCCAGTTGGAGGTGCAGATGGAGGCGAAGGTCCGGCCGCCTTCGATCGGGCCGATGTCCCCGGCGGTCCGGGACTTGAGGAAGGCCAGAATCTCGTCGATCCGGCTCGAGATCAGATCGAGGCTGCCCTTGCAGGGGAAGACCCGGCGGCTCTTAACGCCCTTGTGGACCAGCGTCACGTCGACGTCGAATCCAGTCAGGGTCGGGACGACGGTCCCCGAGATCCTGGCCAGGGGCTTGCGGGCCCGGAGGCCCTCGGCGCCTCCGGCCAGATCGCGTCCGTCACCGCTGAGGACCGGTATGCGGGTCGAGGCGGCCAGGGAGCGGTCGAGCGCGAACTCGATAAGGCGGGCGGGAAGGTCCTGCGTCTTGTATTCGAAGGGGGCGACCGTGATCAGGTTTTCGAAGGAGGCCGGCGGGCCCAGAAGCCTGCGGCCGAAGGCCAGCAGTCCGAACAGCGCGACGGCCGCGACGGCGATCCCGGCGATCGTCCCGGCCGGCGATCGAAGGAGGGCCCGCAGGCCNNCCGTCTTGGGCTTGGTCTTGATGACGGTCGTCTCTTGGTCCGAGTGCGCGCAATCCTGGATGGCCGCGGCCATCCCGGCGGCCGAGGCCCAGCGATCCTCGGGACGCTTGGCCAGGGCCCGCAGGACGACGCCGGCGAAGCCCTCCGGCAGCACGCCTTCCTTGGGGACGATCTCCGGCGGCTCTTCCTTGACGATCTTCATGGCCACGGTTGTCGAGTTCTGTCCGGCAAACGGCCGCCGGCCGGTCAGCATCTCGTAGATGACGATGCCCAGGGAGAAGATGTCGGAGTGAAAGTCGATGCTCTCGCCCAGCACCTGTTCGGGCGATTGGTAGGCCGGCGTCGCCAGGACGGTGCTGGTCTTGGTCACGTCGACCGACTCGATGGTGGCGATCCCGAAATCGACCAGATAGGGCTTGCCGTCCTCGTCCAGGAGGATGTTGTCGGGCTTGATGTCGCGATGGACGACTCCGCTGCGGTGGGCGTAGTCCAGGGCCTGGCAGATCGGCACGGCCAGGGCCGCGACCTCCTCGGCCGAGAAGGTCCGGCCGCCATCCAAGCACTTGCGCAGGCTTTGCCCGGCGATATACTGCATGACGATGAAGGTTCGGTCCTCGTGCCGGCCGACCTCGTAAATGGTGGCGATGTTGGGGTAGGTCAGCCGCCCGGCCGCCTGAGCTTCGACCATGAACCGCTTCAAGGCCTTGCCGCTCTGGGGGCCGGAGCCGGCCAGCAATTCGTTGCGGATGACTTTGATGGCCACCGTCCGGTGGATATCAGGGTCCAAGGCCTTATAGATAACCCCCATGCCGCCGCGACCGAGCTCCTCGATGATCTGGTATTTTCCTATGGTGTTCATGGTTTCCCAAGACCGAAGATAGGACCCATTCTAGGGGAGGAAATGAGGGAAGTCAATTTTCCCGCGAAAGGGAGGGGGTGGGAATCAGCTCTTGTCGTGGCCCTGGCAGGCCCGATCGCCGGTGACGTTCATGCAGCCGGTAGATGTTCTGGCAGGTCCCGAGCCATTCTGGGACTTGCATGTCCCGAGGACCATCTCATTGGTCTGAACACGGATCAAGACGATGAGTTCGGGGCGCGTCCACGGCTTTTTCATGATTTTTCCTCGTCGGCTGTTTCCCATACTAGCATTTCGCGGAAAAAAAGTCGATCAGAACGAGATTTTTAAGAGATCTTGTCGAGGACCTCTCGAATCCGCCCGCTCAGGCCGAACGACAGCTCGTAAGCCCGGAGAGAGGCCGCAAGATTCTCCACGGCCGCCATGGTCAGGCCCCACCAGTCTGCGGTCGCCAGGGGCTTGATGATCAGGTCGAGCAAGTGATGGACGATCGCCCGGCGGTCCAGGATGGGATCGATTGCGTCGCGGCCGCCTTTGCGCAAAACGAAGAGAGCACGCAGCGGGGCCGAGGCCGGCGAGATATCCGCTACGTCACCGTGGCTCCATGTCCCATGGATGCGGAAACCGCCGCCGTCGGGGCGCAGGGCGATGCGGTCGTCACAGAGGATCTCGGACCGCTCCTTCAGCATCCGCACGATCGTGGACTTGCCCGCCGTCGAGTGACCGGCGAAGAGCCAGCCGGCGCCCCGGTCGATGGCTCCCGCTGCGTGGAGGAGGCATCCGCCCCGCAAAGCCAGCAGGGGAGCCAAGAGGACTTGGTCGGTGGGCAGAAGCGTCAGGCATTCGAAGCCCCCCTCGGGGATCGCCAGGGGCTCCGGCGTATAGACGTCGGCCCGGCTGTAGTCGGGAGCGAAGACGGCGGTCTGGACGGGCCCGCCGCTTTCCTCGCCGATCCTGTAGATCCAGGCGCCGCCGGATTCATGGATCCGGTAGGGAGGGACGTCGTAGATCAATCGGCCCGGGCCGCCGGGCCCGTCCGGGAAAGCCGTGCGGTGGTGCCGGATGACGACCGTATCCGGTCCGGGGCCTTCGACCTCGAAGGCGGCCAGCTTGGGGTGCCAGGGCAGGATCTCGGAAGCCCGGTCGGAGGCCACGTCCAAGGTGATGCCGGCGACGCGGAAGAAGCGGACAGGGGAGGGGAACGTCATGGCGCGGATCCGCTCCCATCTTAGGGAATCGGGCCGGGATGTCAAGGCGCGCCGGCTTCCCTTTCCCGGCCGGTTATGGTAAAAAGAGCGCTGGTCCGAAGCGGCCGAGAGGAATAGACCATGAAACGCGAGATCAAGAAAAAGCTCAAAGAAGACGAGTTCGTATCCATCTTCGGCCGGATCATGGATTCCTTCGAGTCCTGGCGCAAGGAGGCCCTGATCGGCCTGGCCGTCGCGGCCGGGCTGACCGTGCTGATCGGCGGGCTGTTCTTCCTGCGCGGCGGGCAGATGCGCTCGGCCAGCGCCGACCTCGGCCGCATCCTCGAGCTGCGGGCCGGCCTGGACAAGACTCCCGGCAATGCGGCCGAGCTGGCAACCCTGTCCCAAAAGGGCAAGTACTCGCGTGTCGCCGCCACCCAGCTGGCTTCCTACTGGGTCGAGAAGGGCGACCTGGACAAGGCCGCCGCGGCCCTGGCCGGGCTGAAGGACTCTCCCAAGGACTTCTTTTACTACCAGGCTAAGGAGCTGGCCGCCCAGGTGGCCATCCTTAAGGGCGACATCGAAGGCGGGCTGAAGATCCTTCAGGCCATCGAAGACGCCAAGCCCAAGGACTATGCCATGGATGCGGTCCTCTTCCACAAGGCCGAGGCCCTGGAGAAGAAGGGCGACAAGGCCGGCGCCCTGGCCCTTTTCAAGCGCATCCAGACCGAGTATGCCCAATCCTACTTCGGCTACGACGCTGGTCTGCGGGCGGGAAAGCTGGAAGCGGCCAGGTGATCCGCGGCCGCTTGCGACCGGTTGGGAATTGGCTATAATGATGTTTCTATTCCACGTGGAGGAGTGAACCATGGCTTACAAGATCACCGAAGAATGCATCAACTGCGGCGCCTGCGAGCCCGAGTGCCCCAACCAGGCCATCTCGGCCGGCGACGAGCGCTACGTCATCGATCCCGAGAAGTGCACGGAGTGCGTCGGCAGCCACGATGCGTCGCAGTGCGCGGCCGTCTGCCCGGTCGATTGCTGCGTCCCCGATCCCGAGCACGCGGAGACCCGCGAAGCTCTGGAAGCCAAGTACAAGAAGCTGAAGGGCTGATCAGCCCCCGTCCCACAAAGAGGCCCAGGAGCGAGTCCGCCCGCTCCTGGGCTTTTTTTACGCCCATGGAATCCCAGCCGGCTTCTGTCCCCGCCGCGGTCCGCGTACGCCGGAATTTTTTCGCCAAGGATCGTCCCTGGCTCAACGCCCTTCTCTTTTTCCTGACGATCGGCGCGGCCTTCCTGGTCGGGCTGGACTGGGGCGCCGGCTATCTCGCCGCCGGCCGGCCGGGGACCGCCCTCATCGACGGCGGGCTTAAGTCCGCACTGCGCGATCCGCAGGCTGTCGGTCTGGGACTCCTCTATGCGGCCGTCCTGATGCTCATTCTGACGGCCCACGAGATGGGCCACTACCTGGCCTGCCGGCGCTACGGGATCAGCGCCACCCTGCCGTTCTTCATTCCGGCTCCGACCCTGATCGGGACTATGGGCGCCTTCATCCGGATCCGCGACCCCATCACCCGCAAGCGGCAGCTCTTCGACATTGGAGCGGCGGGACCTCTGGCCGGATTCATCCCGGCTCTGCCGGCCTTGGCCGTCGGTCTGGCCTTGTCCAAGATTGTCCCCGCTCTGCCGCGAAGCGAGGCCATCATCTTCGGCGAGCCGCTGATCGTCAAGCTCATCTCCGCCGCGGCGCTGCGAGGGGCCGGGCCGGGATACGATGTCATCCTCCATCCGGTCGCTTTCGCCGGCTGGGTGGGCATGCTGGTGACGGCGCTGAACCTCTTCCCCATGGGCCAGCTCGACGGCGGCCATGTCGCTTATGCCGTCTTCGGACCCAAGTCCCGCCGCCTGGCCCAGGTCTTCCTGGTCTTCTTCCTGGTCATGGGAGCGCTGTTCTGGCTGGGCTGGTGGGTCTGGGGCCTGCTCATCCTGGTCTTGGGGATCAAGCACCCGAGCGTCTGGGACGAGCCTTCTCCGCTTGGACGGGGTCGGACGATCACGGCCGTCGTCCTGGTCGTGATTTTCGTTCTTTGTTTCATCCCGGCCCCGGTCAAGGGGCTCAACCTGATGGACCTGCTGCGGCAGCTGGGGCTTAAATGAAGACTGGACTTTTTCACAGAAAGTGTGGAAAACTTGTGGATATGTACGGCGCGGCAGCGTCCGATAGAGGCCTAATTGCTCGACTTACGACGGATTGCACACGTTTTCGTCGAAACCTCTAAATACACTGTAATCAATTATTTATGAACTATCTGATAATCCACGATTTGCGCCGGGATGCCTGCCCGGGGAGGGGACGCCATGCGTGATCAGTTCAAGAGCGCGGCCGAGACGTTTGACGAGCTGAAGAAAAGGTTCCAGGCCGGAGATTTGTCGCGCCAGCAGTTCATCGACGAGATGAAAAAGCTCCGCCTGAAGGATGCCCAGGGGCGCTACTGGATGATCGGCGCCCAGACCGGCAAGTGGTATTACTTTGACGGCCGAGACTGGGTCATCTCCGAGCCTCCCCTCTCCAAGGACAAAGGGCCGGTCTGCCTCTTCTGCGGCCACGAGAACAAGGATGGAGACAAGATCTGCGGCCGCTGCGGCGGGAATCTGGAAGGCCGGCCGGACCCGGCCATCGATAGATGCCTCGAGTGCGGAGGTCCCCTGGACAAGCCGCTCATGACTTGCCCGCATTGTGAACCCCATGGCTCGGAGGTGAAGACCGTGGACATCGTCCGGCTTAACGAGTCTCAGCCGGTCCGCGATGGGATCTATGTGGTGCGGAGCGTCACGCCGGCCTCGCTTTTCCGCTTCCTGGGAGTCTTCGGCGGGCTGGCCGGGGCCGCCTACGGCGTCTTCGCCGGCGCCACCGGATCCCTCCCGGTCCTGGCGGCTTCTCGGCTCCCGGAGGCAATCGCGGGCCAGCAGGGCAAGCTCATGGGCGCCGTGATCGACGGATTGGCCGGCGCCGCGATCGGGTTCCTGGCCCTCGGCCTGGCTGGGATCGTCATGGCCTGCTTGGCCAATCTGCTTCTGGCGGCCAGCGGGGGAGTGAACCTCAAGCTCGCATCTCCGGGCGAGAAGAAGCCCGCGCCGTCGTCCGACCGGGACAACCTGGGCTTCAACCTGCTCGGCGATTGAGGGCGGCCAAGGCGAAGGCGGCCTGACCTACGGAAATCGACTCGTCGTTGGGCGAGAACCGGACCGGACGCAGCACGCGGAAGCCCGACTTCTCCAGTTCCTTGGTCGATCGTTCGAGAAGGATCCGATTGAGGAACACCCCTCCGACGAGGACCACGGTCCCGATGCCCCTCTCTTTGCGGGCGATCTCGGCCGTCCGGACGATGACCCGGGCCAGCGCGGCATGGAACGAGGCGGCGATGTCGGCGACCGGGAGGCCTGCGGACCGGTCGGCGACAATGGCCCGGATGAGAGGGGTCAAGCCGATGCGGCGCGGCTCCCGGCTGCCCGGAGAAGGCGGGGAGATGGTGAAGGGATAGCGCCGGATGGCCCGCCCGGAGGCCGCCGCGGCCTCCAGGCGCATGGCTGCTTCGGCCTCGAAATCGTTGCGGATCGGGGCCGTTCCCAGGATCGCCGAAACGGCGTCGAAAAGCCGCCCGCAGCTCGAGGACAGGGGGGAGCTTCCCCGATCGATCAGGGCGCCGACGGCCTTGCGCTCCGCGGCCGGGACTTCCGCCAATCCGTTCGCCGCGGCCGGATCGCAGATGCCCGCCCGCAGAAGATAAGCCAGGGCCATCCGCCAGGGCTGCTTGGCGGCCAGGTCCCCGCCGGGCAGGGGCACGGGTTCGAAGTGGGCCAGGCGCTCGAAGCGCCGGTAATCGGCGACCAGGAGCTCCGCGCCCCAGGCCGACCCGTCCGCGCCGTAGCCGTAGCCGTCGAAAGCCGCCCCCAGGACGGTCGTCCCGGCCGGAACGCCGTTCTCGAGCAGAGCCGCCAGGACGTGGGCATGATGGTGCTGGACCCGGAGGTGGGGAATGCGGGCCCGCAAGGCGAAGCGCTCCGCCCAGCGAACGGCATGGAAATCGGGGTGAAGATCCGAGACGACGCAGTCGGGCCGGACGGAGAAGAGCTTGAGCAGGTGTTCGACCGTCTCCTCGAAGTAGCGCCGGTTGCGGTACTCGTCCAGGTCGCCCAGGAACTGGCTGGTGACCAGTCGTCCGTTCTTGACCACCGAAATGGTGTCCTTGAGCTCGGCCCCCACGGCCAGGACCTGTCGGCCGCTGTCGAGCCCGGCCGGCAGCCGCACGGGCTCCGGGACATAGCCCCTGGCCCGGCGGACGAACAGAGGCTCGGTTCCGACGACCTTGAGGACGGTGTCGTCCGCCCGCATGTGGATCGGGCGGTTGTGCCCCAGGACGTAGTCGCAGAGGCGGTCGATGCCCTCGCCCTCGTCTTTCATNNCATGATCGGAGCGTCCTTGGGGTTGGAGCTGGTGGCCGTCACCAGGTCGAGGCTCTCGAGCAGGAGGACGTGCAGCGGCGTGTAGGGCAGCATGATCCCGACCTCGCCCAGGCCGGGGGCAATGCCCGGCAGGTCCTCCTTTTTGCGCAGGAGGACGATGGGCCGGCGGGGGGATTGCAGGAGGCTTGCTTCGGCCGGCGAGACATGGGCGATCTTTCGGACGACGGCCATGTCGCGGGCCATCAGGGCCAGGGGCTTGCGCGAGCGCTCCTTGATCTTCCGCAGGCGGGACACGGCCCTGGTGTTGCGCGGATCGCAGATCAAGTGGAAGCCTCCCAGGCCCTTGACCGCCACGATGCGCCCCCGCCGGATGAGCCGGGCCGCCGCCTCGATGCCGCCGCGAAGCTCCGCTCGCGAGCCCGACCTGCGCAGCCGGACCGCGGGGCCGCAGACCGGGCAGGC
>DFYJ01000142.1 GCA_002383325.1 Candidatus Aminicenantes bacterium UBA4085 | reverse complement strand
TTGTCTGGCAGTGCCGCAGGACCGCCCCGAGCTGCGAAGCCCTCCGGCGCGAACGCGGGATGTCGTCCCTCGTCCGCCGCCGGACGGGGCTGCCCATCGACGCCTATTTCTCCGCCACCAAGATCGAATGGCTGATCAAGCGGCTCGGGCTGGCCGCCCGGGCCCGGCGGGGCGAGCTGCTCTTCGGCACCACGGACTCCTGGGTCCTGTGGAAGCTGACCGGCGGCAAGGTCCATGCCACCGATCCGACCAACGCCTCGCGGACGATGCTCTACGACATCGACCGGGGGCGCTTCGACGACGACCTGCTCCGCGTCTTCGGCATCCCCGCGGCCCTGCTGCCCGAGGTCCGCCCCTCCTCCGGCGATTTCGGCCGCACCGCCCTCGTCGGGGGCATTCCCGAGGGCCTTCCCATCACCGGCATCGCCGGCGACCAGCAGGCCGCCCTNNGGCTTCACCCGCGGGTCCATCAAGGCCACTTACGGCACGGGCTGTTTCATCCTGCTCAACGCCGGCCGGACCCGGCCCGCCGCCGGCCACGGACTGCTGACCACCATGGCCTGCGGCCCCGGCGGACGAGCCGTCTATGCCCTGGAGGGTTCGGTCTTCGCGGCCGGCGCGGCCATCCAGTGGCTGCGCGACAAGCTCGGCCTGCTGCGGACGGCGGCCGAGTCGCAGGGCTTGGCCGAGTCCGTGCCCGACAACGCCGGCGTCTACTTCGTCCCGGCCTTCGTCGGCCTGGGCGCGCCCTACTGGGACGCCGAAGCCCGCGGCACTCTGGTCGGCCTGACCCGCGGCACCGAGCGCGCCCACATCGTCAGGGCCGCCTTGGAATCCATCGCCTACGCCACCCGGGATGTCCTGGAGATCATGGCCAAGGATTCCGGGCTGCGGATCAGAGACCTGCGGGTGGACGGCGGCGGGGCGGCCAATGCCTTCCTCTGCCGCTTCCAAGCCGGCATTCTCGGGATCCCGGTGCTTCGCCCGGCCACGGTTGAGACGACATCCCTGGGCGCAGCCTACCTGGCCGGCTTGGCCGTCGGCTACTGGCGCGACACCGACGAGATCGGGAGGCTGTGGGAGATGGAGCGGCGCTTCACCCCGGAGTTCTCCCGGGCCGAGGCCGAGCGCTTCTACGACGGGTGGAAAGACGCGGTCCGGCGGGCCCTCTCGCCCCGGCGAAGCCGGCGGCGCGGCGCTATCAGAGGCTGAGCCGGACTCCGGCCTGGAAGGTGAGGCCGCTGATTCCGACGGCGGCCTTGCGGGCGTTGGCCGCGCCGGCCGCGTCAGGGCCGCCCTCGCCGAAGAACCAGGCCCGCTGGTATGTCCCGCCCGCGGTCATGTCATAAGCCCACAGGTAATAAGCATCCGAGCTTCCGGCGATGGCGCCGTTGGCGTCGGTCCCGACCCGTGTCCAGTTGCCCTTGAGATCGGCAACTTTCCCCGTGCGGAAGATCGCGTCGAGGACGAGCGACACGCCCTTGATCAGGCGGTAGGACGCTCCCAAGCCGGCTTGCAGGCCGAGGCTGGTCTTGGTGGCCGTGAAGGTGACGGTCTGCTCGGTCTGGAGGAGGGTGGAGGTCGAGGGATTGTCGGCGTTGAACTGGACGATCTGGAAAAGCGGCCCCGCGAAGGCGTCGAGGGTCAGGCGCGGCCCCAAGTCGCGGGTGTAGTGCAGGTTGAGAAAGAACGGCAGGACCGAGAGGCGGGAGACGAGGGTCGACTCGGCGCTGAAGGCGACATCGTCCGCCAGGCCGGCGTAGGTGACCGTGCCCTCGCTGCGGATCCGGTAGTATCCGCCGCCGACGCCCACGCCCAGGCTTCGGCCCAGGGGCAGGATGACCTCGATCTGGAAGCCCAGACCGCGCCCGAGCTCCTCGTAGGCCCCGCTCATCGAGGTCGAGGCGGCCCGCAGGTAGTCGTTCTCGCCCAGGATGCAGTCGTTGTACTCGCCGCCCGAGATGCCGGGCCAGAGGCCGGTCAGCTTGTAGGACAGGAGCGGCTTGTCGGCCGGAGCGGCCGAAGCAGCGGGGACGGTGGCCGCGCATACGGCGGCTAAGATCAAGGCAATTCCGGCGATTTTTCTCATGGGCGTCCTCGTTGGAAGGCCTATTTTCCACCGCCGCCGGGGCAAAGTCAACAAAGGTCACCGACCAGACGGCCCATCGCCTTGACAATAGTAACATTGCGGGTTAGTCTGCCAACATCCTCATTCGTAACCGGCCGGACTGTAACGGCATGATATTTTTTGTAATCAGTATGGGTATAAATGGTCCAGAGTGGTTCAATCGATATACGAGAACGGATTGATTGATCTGTGAGATTTATCATGAGCGATTTAAAAACAAGAGCGAAAATCGCACTGAAGAAACTGCGGGAAGATTTCCACTCGCTTAACGAGAGCGGGAGCTTTCGCGGACAATCGGAAGCAACCGCTAGGACGTGGGTGGAGAGGTTCTTAACCGTTTTTGGCTGGAATCCGTCGGATCCGTCGCAAGTCCGACAGGAATACCGAATTCAAGGCCGGGCTGCCCGTCGGCTGAAATCGGAGGGAACCACCCATAGGCGGCCTGATTATTGCTTGATTTCCAACGGCCAACGGCTTCTCTACATCGATGTCAAGAAATTCGACGCCGATCTCAACTCAGACGCGGGCATCGCCTATCAAGTTCGCTGCTACGGTTGGTCGGAGAATTTCCGGGTCAGCTATGCTTTCGATTTTGAGGAGTTGGCTATTTACGATTGCCGGGTTTGCCCGAAGGATTCCGATGAAGCAGATATCGCCAGAGTCCTCTATCTCAAGCATGAAGAATACCTCGAGCGCTTCGATCTGCTCTGGGAGTACTTCTCCAAAGAGGCTCTCGACGAGGGTTCCTTGTTACGCCTTCTTCCCGAAGACCGAAAACCGCGAGGAACGCGGACTATGGACCAGGATTTCGAGGATCATCTTGCGTCTTGGCGGAAGGGCTTGGCCAAGAGCATCTTGCGTTACGGCAAAACGCGGGATGCCGCCCTGATTTCGGCCGCAGCCCAGCGCATCCTGGACCGCATCGTGTTCCTCCGGATCTGCGAGGAGTTCGGATTCGAAGAGATGGGTTCGCTGCTGGAAATGGGGCAGCATGAGGACGGATTCTGGCCCCTGTTTCTCGAAGAACACGAGAAGCGCTATTCCCGCATCTATGACGGAATATTATTTCCCGCTTCGGGCGAGGACGATCCGACGGGAGTCGACCGGCATCTCCGGTCCTGGTGGCTGAAGGGGCGGATCTTCCGCGATATCGTCCAGCCCCTCTATTATCCCAATCCTTACCGGTTCGACGTTGTCCCGATCGAGCTTCTGGGGGGGATCTACGAGCGCTATCTGGGGAAACGTCTTCGGGTCATCGGCAACGATGTTGAAGACGAATTTAAGCCGGAACATCAGCGAACCAAAGGCGCCGTTTATACGCCGCCATGGGTCGTGCGCAGGATCGTCCACAAGACCCTCGCGCCAATAATCGAGGGAATGGACCCCGAAGCCCTGCTTCAGGTCCGGATCTGCGATCCCGCCTGCGGCAGCGCTGGTTTCCTTCTCGGTGTTTTTGACGAACTAGAGGGCCGGATGCTCTCTTGGTTTGAAGCCCACCCGGGCGACCGTAGGCGATCGTCCTTCACGGCGGAGACGGAGGACGGCCGCCGTTTGACGCCCGAAATCGCCCGCCGGCTCATCAACGGGTGTCTCTTCGGTGTAGATATCGACGCCGAAGCGGTCGAGATTGCGCGGATGTCCTTGGCCTTGAAGTTTCTTGAACGGACGGCGGCTTCGGGAGGCGAGCCCGATGCCCTGTTACGGGGCATCGGCCTCAACATCAAACAGGGAAACTCCCTAGTTGGACCCGATATCGTCGGCCTCGGTTTGGACGGCGATCGAGTCGTTCGCGAGACCATGCCGTTCGATTGGTCCAGCCGCTCGACGGGCTTCGGCGCTGTCATGGCGGAGGGCGGTTTCGATGCCGTGGTGGGAAATCCACCCTATATCGAAGTCAAACGGTACAAGGAATGGATGCCGTTGCAATATGCCTATCTGAAGGACGGGGGGATCTACGAGACTACGGTCCAGGGCAAAACCGACATCGCCATGCCCTTCATGGAGAAGGGATTGAAGCTCCTGCGGCCGGAGGGGCGGCTGGGGTTCATCATTCAGAATCGCTTTTTCAAGACGGATTATGGGGAAATCGTACGGGCCTGGCTGCGTAGAGAGAAGGCCATCTCCGAGGTCGAGGATTTCCGGGACATCCAGATTTTTCCCGGCCGCACGACCTACACGGCCATCCTCATCCTGCAAAAAAACAGCCCGTCGGTTCGATATAAAACGTTTTCCTCTCTACCCGAGGCCCAGAGCGATCGGCCGAGCGTCCGATCGACGATCCCGTGGGATGCCATCGATGAAAACGTCTGGTCCTTCGATCAGCCGGACCTCCTCCAAGTCCACCGCGACCTGGCCCGCCGCCACGGCACGATAGGCGGGCGGCCGGGGCTTCAGATTTCGGTCGGGCTTCAAACCCTCTATGGAAAGCTGTACCAATTTGAACCCATTGAAGTGAAAGCCCGGACCGTGATCGGCAAGAATGGTGAAGGCGAAACCATCACGCTGGAAAAAGCCGCTCTGCGGCCGTTGTGCCGGAACAGAGAATTCCATCCCTTTCGTGTTGATAACGCCGACGCATGGGTCATATTCCCATATGATGTGAAAGGGGATTCCGCCTCGGAGATTCAATGGACTGAATTCCGGGAGCGTTTCCCCAAGACAGCGGGATATCTCGAGACGCGAAAACGCAAAATCATGAGCGTGGTCGAGGTCGAGAAAGGAGCCGAACGCTGGCATTTGTATAAATACCCGAAGAATCTCGTCGCTCAAACACGAGCTAAAGTGCTTTTTCCGATGACGATCGAGGATACCGCCGCCGCTGTCGATGTGATCGGCGATGTCTACCAAGATAACGTCAATATCAACTCGATCTCTTTTAGTGGAATCTCGATTCCGCAAATGAAGTCGATCGCCGCGCTGTTCAATTCCTCGGCTTTCAATGCGTTGGCTCGTTTGAAATCGGGATTGAATGATGCCGGTTGGAGAAAATTCAATCGACAATATGCCGAACTCGTCCCGTTTCCGGCCGCGATTCTCGATGATGAATCCATCGTCAATCGACTGGCGAAACTGGCCGATCAGATCACTGACTTGCAAGCCAAGGCGGTCAGAGATGCGACCGAGGGGGTAAAGGGAGCTTTCCGGGCGACTTTAGATGCTCTTTGGCTGAAGCTCGACGAAGAAGTCGAGCAAGCCTATGGCTTGAATAGGGAACAGAAAGGCGTCTTGAAAAAGTATCCCCGTCGAGTCGACCGCGTCGACCTTCTCGTTCGTCAATCTTCCGCGCCGGAAGAAGAATAGTACATGCTCGTTCGCGAGATCGACACCCGAATCCGGCGGGACGTCCGCCGCTTCGTGGACTTTCCCTTCCGCCTCTATCGGACGAGCCGTCTCTGGTCGCCGCCGCTTCGCTCGGGCGTCCGCCGGGCCCTCGACCCCCGCCGCCATCCCTTCTACAAGCACTCCGAAGCTGCTTTCTTCCTGGCCGAGCGCGGCGGCCGGGTCGTCGCCCGAGTGGCCGCCCTCGAGAACCGACGCTACAACGACTACACCGGCAAGCCGGCCGCCCTCTTCAACTGGTTCGATGCCGAGGACGATGTCGAGGCGGCCCGGGGCGTCTTGGACGCGGCCGCGGCCTGGGCCCGATCGCGCGGCCTGACCATCCTGCTCGGGCCCAAGGGCATGCTCCGGACGGATTGCCCGGGCATCCTGATCGAGGGCTTCGATCACGAGGCCGCCCTGGGCATGACCTACAACTACGACTACTACCCCGGTCTGCTCGCGGCGGCCGGCTTCGTCAAGGAGATCGATTATCTCTCGGGCTTTCTTGCGGAGGGCTACCGTCTTCCCGAACGCCTGGCCGTCCTCGTCGACAAGATCCGGGAGCGGACCGGGCTGCGGGTCCATACTTTCCGGAGCAAGCGCGAGCTCAGGCGCTGGATTCCGTCCCTGCAGAAGATCAACAACGCGTCGTTCGGCCATGTCTGGGGCTTCTACCCGATCGACGAGGACGAGGCCCGGGAATCCGGCCGCCAGCTCCTCCAGATCGCCGACCCCAAGCTCCTTAACGTGGTCATGAAGGACGGCGAGATCGCCGGCTTCCTTTTCGTGTTCCGGGACATCTCGGCGGCTCTGCGGACTGCCCGCGGCCGGCTCTGGCCGTTCGGCTGGATCCCCATCGGCTGGGCCCTCAAGACGAGCCGCCGTATGAGCGGCAACGGGGTCGGGCTCCTGCCCAAGTACCAGGGCAAGGGGGCCACGGCCTTACTCTACGCCGAGATCACCAAGACGCTGACCGCGGCCAAGGCCGTCCATTGCGACATCGCCCTGGCCCTGGAGACCAACGTCAAGAGCCTGGCCGACATGAACGCCATCGGGACGACCTGGTACAAACGCCACCGCGTCTACCGGCGGGAGCTGACGCTGGAGCGATAAGGCGCTGTCCCCGGCCCGACCGAAAGCCGCGGCCTCGGGCCGGCCAGGCAAGGCTTGACCTCGACGGCGGAGCCGAATAGGATGGCGCACGATGGTCACCATGCTGAAAACCGTCCTCGGGCTGATGTCCTCGGTCTTCGGAATCTACTACCTGCGCGACGCTTTCCGGAAGCGTAGGCAGTTCTCGGACACAGCCTGGCCGAAGCTCTGGGCGACCGGGTTCATCACCAATTTCTTCGACACCTTGGGCATCGGAAGCTTTGCCCAGCAGACGGCCGCCTTCAAGCTCCTTCATATGGTCGACGACCGAATCATTCCCGGCACGATGAATGTCGGGAACACCCTGGCCACGGTGACCCAGGCCTTCCTGTTCATGAGCGCGGTCAAGGTGGAGCCCCTGACCCTCATCTCGATGTCCATCGCCGCCCCGGCCGGCGCCGTCCTGGGCGCGGGAGTCGTCTGCCGCATGCCCCGGCGCAAGATTCAATTAGGCATGGGCATCGGCCTGCTGGCGGTGGCCCTGACCATCCTGGCCGGCCTGCTCAACTGGCTGCCGCTGGGCGGTGTGGCCATCGGCCTCACGGGCTGGAAGCTGGCCGTGGTCGTGGTCATGAGCTTCGTCTTCGGCGCCCTGCAGACCATCGGGGTCGGCTTCTACGCGCCCTGCATGGCCATGGTCTATGCCATGGGCATGCACCCCTTGACGGCCTTTCCGATCATGATGACGGCCACAGCCATGCTGATGGCCGCCGGCAGCGCCCGCTTCGTCAAAGAGAACGCCTACGATCCCAAGGCCGCCGTATCCCTGACGGTGTTCGGCATCCTGGGGGTCTTCCTGGCCGCTTTCGTCGTCAAATCCCTGCCCCTGACGGTCATGAAATGGGTCGTCCTGGGCGTCGTGCTCTATACCTCGATCTGGATGTTCATTTCATCACGGCAGAAGGACGCGCCGCCCGCCTGTCCCTAAGCGACCGGCCAGAAGGCCGGGTGACCCACACGGGCACCCGAGAGAGCGGATAAAGAGATGCCATGCCTCGATCTGCGGCCGGACGGCTGCCCTGGCTGACCAAGGTCATCTACGGCACGGGAGACTGGGGACTGGCCGCCTTCAACACCCTGCGCCAGATTTTCTACGCCATCTTCCTGACGGACGTGGTCGGGCTGGATCCCCGGCTGGCCTCCTTCGCCGCCCTGATCGGCGTCATCTGGGACGCCGTCAATGATCCTCTGGTCGGGGTGATCTCGGACAAGACCCATACCCGGTGGGGGAGGCGGCGCCCCTTCCTGCTGATCTTTGCCGTTCCCTACGGGCTGGCTTTCCTCATCCTGTGGTGGGCGCCGCCCATCCAGGGCCAGATTCCGTTGATGCTCTACATCATGCTGGCCTACGCCCTGAGCGACACCCTCCAGACGCTGGTCATCGTGCCCTTCCACTCCCTGACGCCGGAGATCTCCAGGGATTACGATGAGCGGACCTCGCTGTCCGGCTACCGGATGTTCTTCAACTTCCTGGCTTCCATCGCCACCGCGGTGGCCGCCCCGATGATCGTGGACGCGGTCATGCGCGGCGGCGGCACCCAACAGCAGGGCTATGTGCTGGCCGCGGGCCTGTTCGGCGCCTCGGCCATCGTGCCCTACCTGCTGATCTTTTTCACCGTCAAGGAGAAGACGGCCGCGGAGCGGACGGCCGAGTCGGCCACCCTCCGCCAGACCGCCCGCCTGGCCTGGAAGAATATCCCCTTTCGCTACGCCACCGCCCTCTACATGCTCAACTGGGTGGCCTTCGACCTGACCGGCGTGGTCCTGCCCTATCTCCTCGTCTACTGGGTCATGAAGGGCGATTTGCTGGCCCGGGTCCCGGGTCTGGGCCTGCCCATCGAGTCGGCGGTGCTGGGCCTGATGCTGGTCACGGCCACGCTGGTCCTGCCGTTCTGGATCTGGCTGGCCAAGAAGATCGGCAAGCGGGTCGCCTTCATCTCCGCCCTGGCCTTCTGGATCGTCCTGATGCTCCTCATCCCGCTCGTCCCGCAGGGGGCCGTCACCCTGACCCTGGTCCTGGCGGTGGCCATCGGCATCAGCGTCTCGGCCGCCCACGTCCTGCCCGACGCCATCTTTCCCGACGTCATCGAGTGGGACGAGCTGAAGACGGGCCGCCGCCACGAGGGCATCTACTATGGATCCAAGAACTTCTGCCGCAAGCTGACCACGGCCTTCGCCATCTTCATCGTCCTCCAGGTCCTGGGCTGGTTCGGCTACCAGGCCCCGCCCAAGGGCGTGACGGTCTTCACCCAGCCGCCCTCGGCCCTGGCCGCCATCCGCATCCTGATCGGACCCGTGGGCGCCCTCCTTTTAATCGCCACCCTGATTGTGACCTGGCTCTACCCCCTGGACCGGGACAAGTTCAACCGGGTCCGGAGCCTGCTGGAGAAGCGCAAGGCCCGCCGGGCTTCCCGAACAGCCGCTTGATTTTCGATTTTTTTCTTTTATGCTATAATTTCCGACCGAGAATAAAGGAAGGGTCACGGGACCTGACCGGTCGCATACTCCTCTCCTTTATTTCGATCCCCAAGTTCGGGACGTTCCGGCGACGGGCCGGAGCGATCCCTCGTCAAAGGAGACGAGTATGAACATCTACGTGGGCAATCTCTCCTTCAGCGCCACCGATTCCGACCTCAAGGAAACCTTCGGCGCCTACGGGGCCGTCACAAGCGCCTCCATCATCAAGGACAAGTTCAGCGGCGAATCCCGCGGCTTCGGCTTCGTCGAAATGGCGAACAAGGAAGAGGCCGACCGGGCCATCGCGGCTCTCAACGGCCGCGACCTCAAGGGCCGCAACATGACCGTCAACGAGGCCAAGCCCCGGACCGATCGGCCCCGCAACGGCAGCGGCGGCTTCGGCGGCGGGCGCGACCGCGGCTTCGGCGGCGGCCG
>DFYJ01000131.1 GCA_002383325.1 Candidatus Aminicenantes bacterium UBA4085 | reverse complement strand
CTCCGGGCCGGCCGACGCCGCTGTCCTGCTTGATATCGCCCCCGAGCTGTCCGATGAGGATTTCCGCGCCACCCTCTCGGGTCTGGCCGGGCGCTTGAAGCCGGGCGGCCGACTGGTGATCCGGGCCACGCTCCCGGGAAGCGCCAAGATGTCCTGGCCGGTCCGGCTGCAGTCCTGGAAATGGAAGACAAGCCGAAGGGCCGTCCGGCTGCGCACGCCGGACGAGTTCGCAGCGGACCTGGCCGCCGCTGGATTCGGCGTCGAGCGCGTCGAGGGATGCACCCTCGGCCCTCACATCGCCTGGATCCTAGCCGTCCGTTGAGCCGGGCCTTCCATCCCGGCCGGGCCCGGTGTCCTCCGCCCCGTCCGGAGGAGCCAAATGCCGATCGCCGAAGCGGGCCGCGAGACGATATCCCGCCCAGCGCATGAAGCGCAGGCCGTCTTTTCCGGCCAGGAAGACGCCGAGGAGGAACACCGCGGAGGAGACGCCGTAGGCGATCGGGCCGCCGAGGGCCACGAGGGCCGGTCGACTCCGTCGCACGGAGATAAGCCCCAGCAGCCCGATGAGCGGCCAGGCCAGAAGGTAGCTCAAGCCGATGAGGGCCAGACCGGACAGGAATCGGATCGTGGGCTTCGGGGGCCGCACGTCCCTGACCGCGGCCTCGGCGGAAGCCCGCCGGAAGAAGCGCGATCCGGCCAGCCGGCGCTTCCAGGCGGGATAGCTCTTGGCCCGCATCTCAATCGGCTCCATCCCGGAGGGCGACGACTTCCCAGAGCAGGCCTCGCCCAAGGATGCCGCGCATCCCGAAAGAACGGATCTCCTGGACACGATATCCCGATCGTCCGAGCATCCGGACGAGAGAGCTTCGGCCGTAGGCCCGCAGCCAGACGCCCTGCCGCACGGCGTTTCCGATCTGGCCGGGCAGACGGAAGGGAGACCGGCGGGCCAGGGTGAAATAGAGCAAGCCGCCCGGCTTGATCCGCGTCCCGATCCGGGCCAACAGCCCGGGGAGATCCCGGAAATACTCCAAGCTGGAGAAGGCGCAGGCCGCGTCGAACATCCCGCCCAGCTCGAGTCGGCGGGCATCGCCCGGAATGATCCGAACCCCCGTCAGTCCCGCCGCCCTGGCCTTGGCTTCTAAGACGGCCAGCATGCCTTCCGACACGTCGACCGCGGTCACCGCCCCGGCCAGGCCGGCCAGCATCAGCGTGAACCGTCCCGTCCCGGCCCCGATCTCCAGCACGGAGTCCGAGGCCTCGAGCAGGCCGGGAAGGCGGACCCGGGCTGCTTCGATCTCGTCCCGCCGCAGGCTCGAGGCGCCGCCAGCGTCCTGCTCGCCGTCATACCTACCCGCCAGGCCGTCGTAGAAGGCCCGCACGGGATCCGCCCCGCCGCCGCCGGCTCCGGCCGGCATCATCACCGGCCGGCGAATGACCTCGGAGAGAGGAGCGGCCCGCAAACCCCGATCGGCCATGGCTTTCAGGACGGCGTCCACCTCAGCCAGCCAGGGCCCCGCGTCGCCGAGGGCGGAGTCCGGCAGGCCTTCGTGCAGGAGCAGGATGCCGCCGGAAGACAGCCCCCGGGTCAGGCGATCCCGCAAACCGGACGTGCGCCGATTGCCGAAATCGGCCGGCCGCTTCCGGAAGCCGACGCAGATCATCCCCTCCCGGCCCAGGACCCGCCGCAGCCGGGGATTGGTGATCCCGACCGGGGGTCGGAACGCGAGCGGCCGGACGCCGAAAGCGAGCAGGACATCCTGGGCCCTTCGGATCTCGCTCCGAAGCCGGGTCCGGCCGCGGAGCATGAGGAAATTGTCGTGGCGGTAGGAGTGGTTTCCGATCTCGTGGCCGCGGTCCAGGATGGCCCGGACCAAGCCGGGATGGCGCTTGGCTTTCTCGCCGACCAGGAAGAACGCAGCCCGAGCCTTCCGCCGATCCAGAAGGTCCAGCAGCGGCGGGGTCGTGGCCGGGTCGGGCCCGTCGTCAAAAGTCAGAGCCGCCAGCGGACGCGTCCTGTCTCCCCGGGCGATCACGGGCAGAAAGAAGCCGAGCCCGGGGAGGAAGGGCGCGGCCAGACAGGCGAGGGCGAACAAAGCCAGGGGCGCCGGGGCCCATGCGGAACCAAAGGCCAGGAGGACGCCGGCGGTCAGGATGGCGGCCAGGCCGGTCAGGTGGAAGAGTGACAGCGGGCAGGCCATGAACGAAGGCCCGGCCGCCGCGGCCGAGTCCTCCTTCGTCGCCTTCAGCGGGATGCGTTCCAATGCCGCTCGGTCTCCTCGATGGACTCCATGACCCGCTCCAAAACGGCCTCCGGGGAGACCCCGGAAGGCCAGGTCAAGGGCGGCTTGAAAGTCACGGACAGCGGCGCACCCACCTTGCGGATGCGGATTCCCTTCTTGCCGAAGACGCGGTCAAAGCCGCGGGCAACGACCGGGATGACGATGGCGCCGCTCTGCAGGATAAGGTGGGCCGTCCCCTTCCGTCCGGGAGCGCGCAGCCTGGTCGTGCCTTGCGGGAAGGTGATGACCCAGCGCTCGCGCAGTGCGCGCAGGATCCTGTCCGTATCGCCCGGATCGCGATCCCGGTGGGTCTCGATCTCACCGGTCCGCCAGGTCCGCTTGACCAGCACGGCCCCGGCCAGGCCCAGGAGTCGGGACAGCAGACCGTTCTTCATGGTCTCGACCGAGGCCACGAAGAGAGCCCCCACGAACGGGCTCAGGAGGTAGCTCGGGCATCCCAGCCGGTTGATCTTGGACCACTTCACGGCGCAGAAGACGTGGAGATAGGCGATGACTTCCGTGAAGTAGGTCCTGTGGTTGCTGACGAAAAGGACGTTCCGACTGGGCAGCCCGACGAGGTTTTCAGCGCCCTCGATCCGCATCTTGTTGAAGATGGCCAACCCGGGATAGGAGGCCAGGCCGATCGCGGTGTGGACGGCAGAGCGCAACACCGGACTTGACCGCCACCCCTCGTCAGCGCTATTCATAGGGAAGCCGATGGAAGCCCTCATTCTACCGGATTCGGTCCCGGGTTTCAAAGACGGGAGGAGGGCCGATCGAGCTAGGGCCGGGAGACTGGATTGAAATGACGGCGCGTCCGAATATCCTGATGATCGTCGTGGACTGCCTCCGGTCGGACCGGGTCTTCGGGCCGGGCCGGACCTCCCTGACTCCCCGGATCGACGAGTTCGCCGCCCGGTCCGCCGCTTTCCCGCGGATGTTCGTCGAGAACCCCATCACCTCGCCCTCCTTCGCCTCGATCTTCACCGGCTGCTACAGCCTGACGCACGGGATCACCGGCCTGCTCGGCGTCCAGATGGACGCCAAGCCGGCAACCCTGGCCGGGATTCTGGCCGGGCACGGCTACCACACCTACGCCGAGGTCACCGGGCCGCTGCTGCCCGTGCTCGGAATCGGCCGCGGGTTCGAGGCCTACGCCCATCGCGGGCAGGCCGAGTCGGGCGACACCCGCTGGGGCCGGCGCCTCCTGGAGCGGATGCGCGGGGGCGGGTTCGCCGCTCCCTGGTTCCTCCTGGTCCACCTCTGGGAGATCCACCAGCCCCGGCATGTTCCCGCCGCGTTCCGCTCGGCGGCATTCGGCGCGACCGCTTACGACCGAGCCTGGAGCGCGCTGGACGGCTTCATCGGCGATCTCATCGACGCGGCCGGGCCCGAAGCCCTTGTCATCCTGACCGGCGACCATGGCGAGCGGGTCGACGAAGCCGCGCGGCCGGATACTCTTCTGCCCTATTTCATGGACAAGCTGGGAATCCCTCGCTTGAATCACGAAGAAGACTCCCGGGTCCAGGAAGACGTGGCTCTCTATAAAAAACGGAGCCGCCAGCTTCACGAAGTCTCGCTGCGCCTCGACGAGCACACCCGCATGAGGGAAGGCCCCATCGCGCCCTCGAGCCGAGTCCGCATCTGCCTGACGCTCGTGCGGATCGGCCTGAGCCGGATCCGGACGCAGAGATTCCGGCTGACGCCGGACGGCTGGCGCGAGTTTTGGCGCAATAAAAAAGAGGATTTCCAGGTCGGTCTGGCGGTCGGCCAGGGTGACAGCCGGGCCGCCCAACGGCAGATTCTTCGCATGACCCTGTCCCAGTTTCATCTCCAGCACGGCTATCACATCTACGACTACCTGGCCCGCATTCCCTTCCTGATCGCCGGCCCGGCCCTGAAAGCCGCCCCCCGCCGGCAGATGAGCGCCGTCCGCCACATCGACATCCTGCCGACGCTCTGCGACATCCTGGGCTTGCAGCCCCCGGCCGGCCCGATGCACGGCCGCAGCTTCGCCCATCTGCTGGACTCGGATGGCGTCGAAGAGCGCCCCCTCTACATGGAAGCCCGCGGCGGAGCCCAGGCTCCGCAGGACTTCTACATCCGCGGCCTCCGCTCCGGCGGCTGGAAGATGGCTTATGCCCCCGTCGACTCCGATGCGCCCATCGAGCTCTACGACCTGGCGGCCGACCCGCGGGAAGAATCCAACCTGGCCCGCGGACGGGCGGAGATTGCGGCTTCCCTGAGAACCGAGGCCGAGGCCCTGGCCGGGGAGCTGGCCGGGGCTGAGCCCGGCGGCGGATTGACGGCCGAGGAGCAGATTCTCCTGGTCGAGAAGCTGCGCTCGCTCGGCTACATGTGAGGGCCGAGCATCCCGGTCAGATCCCTCCGCTTCTCCATCGCCCGCAGGAGCATGGTCAGCGTCTCCAGGCAGGGAGTCGGGATGCGGCCGGCCCGCCCGGCGTCGATAATCGGCTGGAAGACGTACTCGACGGGAAGCCCGGCTTCGAGATCCACGGACGAGGACGGCTTGTGGGAGTCGGCTTTCTCCAGGTAGCCCACGCACTCGGAGAAGAAGCCCTCCTCGAAGAGGAAGCCGCGGCCGGCGGCCACGGCGATGCTCTCCTGCAGGATGCGTTCGCACAAGGCCCGCGTCTCGGGCAGCTCGAGGGCCTCCTTCATGGTCATCCCGGTCGGGCCGCAGACGGGCATCAGGGCGGCCGAGAGGATAGCCTTGATCCACTCGCAGCGCTTGATGTCGGGAGCAACGGACGTGGCCAGGCCCGATTCGGTGAAAACCGCGGCCAGGCGCTCCGCCGCGGTCCGGCTGCCGGGCGACAGCCCGCCGATATAGTTCGGCGGGTTGAAGAACGACATCTGGACGACGCCGGGCGATGTCAGCCGCCCGGCGAAATGGATGACCATCCGGAAGACCCGCTCGCGGCCGAACTTGTCGGCGACCGCGTCCTCGTTGTCCAGGCCGTTTTGCATGACCAGGATCCTGACCTGGGGGCCGATGCGCCCGGTCAGATCGTCCAGGAGGGCGGACAGGCTGAAGGATTTGACGCAGAGGAAGACCGCGTCCGGGCGGAAGGCCGACAGGCCGGATTGGGAGACCTCGACGACGGCTGGATGGACGGTGAAGCCGCCTTCCCGGCTCTGGACACGGATGCCCCTCTCACGCACCGCATCGATGCGGTCCTGGCGCAGGTCGGAAAGGTAAATGGTGCGTCCCGAACGGGCCAGGTGCGCGGCGGCGAGAGAGCCGACCGGCCCCGCGCCGATGACGGCGACGCGCTCCAAATCGAGACTCATGCTCCGCTTCCCTTCCGTCTCGCGCGGCCGTCCCGGCCCGGCCCGGACTTCTCTTCCTTGCCCGGGCGGATTCACATCCTCCCGCGGAAACGATTTTAGTGGATCGACGGCCCTCCGTCAACAGGGGGGAGCCGGGGGCGAATTTCCGCTCTTCGTCACGTTCCGAGGCGAATCCGGACGTCCAGCGCCAGGGCGCCCCGGCCTTCGTCGAAGACGAGTATCGGGTTCAGATCCGCCTCCCGGATCTCCGGCACGGCCATCCCCATCTCCGAAAGCCGAACCAGGATGCGGGCCAGCGCGGGCAAGTCCGCCGGGCCCCGGCCGCGCCCGCCGGCCAGGACGGGCAGACCCCGGATCGACCGGATCATTTCCTGGGCCTCCTGCGTCGAGAGCGGCCCCAGGCGGAATCGGACCTCGGCCATGGCCTCGACCCAGACGCCGCCCAGGCCGACCATCAAGCTTGGCGGCAGGCCGGGGTTGGCCTTCAATCCGCAAATGGCTTCACGCCCCCCAAAGGACTGGCTCTGAACATACAGCCTCGCCCCCGGATCATCCCTCACGGACGTGGAGAGCTTGTCGAACGCGGCCTTCAAATCCCGCGGCGAGCTCAGTCCGAGCACGACGGCGCCGGCTTCCGTTTTGTGGACGATCTTCGGGGAATCCGCCTTCAGGACCAGCGGGAAGCCGGCCCGGGCCGCCGCCGCATCGAGCCCATCCCGGCCGTCGATGGGAATGGGTTCGGCCAAAGGGATCCCGAACAGCCCGAGGAGGCGGGCCGCCTCGAAGACGGACAGGAATCCGTCCCCGCGCCGGCGGTCCAGGACATCCTTCAAGCCGGGAGGGCGGACGGGAGCCGGGACGGACCGGGCCGCCGCGGCCAGGGCAGCCCGGGCCGGGTAATCGGCCAGCGCGGCCAGAACCCTGGCCGCCGTCTCGGCAAACTCGAAGACAGGCAGTCCCCCGGCCCGCAGCGTCCGCACGACCTCTCCGCCCGGGTCGAGGGTGATGACATGGGCGACGACCGGCTTGGCCGAACCCGCCGCCGCGGCCGCCAGCCTCCGGGCGACGGCCGGGCTGTCGACGAAGGCCGGCGTGACGAAAACCAGAAGCAGGGCGTCCACGCCGGGATCGGCCAACAGGATGTCCATAGCCTCGCCGAACGGCCCGGCGCCGGTTGTGGCCAGGACGTCGACGGGGTGGGCCGGGGACGCGGCCGGCGGCAGGACGCGTTCAAGGGCTTTCCGCGTCCCCGGGTCGATGGCCGGGGGGGCCAGCCCCGCTTCGGCGCATTCATCGACGGCAATGATCGCCGGCCCGCCGGTGTTGGTCAGGACCGCCACGCGGCGGCCTGTGGGGCACGGTTGTTCCGAGAAGCCGACGGCGGCGGCGATCATCTCCTCCTGGGACCGGAAGAGCAGGGCGCCGGCCTTGCCGAGGACGGCCTCGGCCAAGTCTTCCCCGGCCGCGAGGGCGCCGGTATGGGAAGCCGCGGCCTTTTCGCCCTCCGGCGTCCGGCCGGACTTCAAGGCCAAAAGGGGCTTGCAGGCGGCGACGCGGGCGGCGGATTCAAGAACCCGGCCCGGATCCCTGAGCCGCTCAACGTGGACCATGACGGCCCGGGTCCCGGGATCGGCCCCGACGTAGTCGAGGAATTCGGGCAGGCCCAGGTCGGCCTCATTGCCGTAGCCGGCGTAAATCCGCAGCCCCAGACCGGCCCGGAAGAGGTGGAGCTTCAGGGTCTCTCCCACACCCCCGCTCTGAGCCAGGACGGAGATGCGGCCGGGCGGCATGGGCACAAAAGTGAAGTTGGCGTAGACGGGGAACGACGGCTCGGAGCACTGGACGCCCTGCGAATTGGGCCCGCACAGCCGGATCCCGCCGTCCCGGGCGATGCGCACGATGCGATCCTCGAGTTCCCGGCCCGCCTCTCCCGCCTCCTTGAATCCGGCCGCGTGGATGATGGCGAACTTGACGCCCTTGCGGCCGCAGTCTTCGAGAACCTCCGGAACCGCCGAGGCCCGGACGGCGATGTCCGCCAGGTCCACCTCGCCGGGCACGTCGAGAATCGAAGAGAAGACCGGGATCCCCTCGATGGCCGCCAGGCGCGGGTTGACCAAGTGGACGGCGCCCGGATAGCCGTGGCTGGTCAGGTTGCGGAGGACCTGGCGGCCGATGCTCAGGGGATCGCCGGAGACGCCGATGAGGGCGATCGCGCGGGGCTTGAACAAGCGCTCCAGCATGGCGCGCCTCGCGGCCCTAAGGCCGGGCCCCCTCCAGGC
Source organism: Candidatus Aminicenantes bacterium UBA4085 (assembly GCA_002383325.1). Lineage (GTDB taxonomy): Bacteria > Acidobacteriota > Aminicenantia > Aminicenantales > UBA4085 > UBA4085. The sequence continues at coordinate 22,328 of DFYJ01000131.1, read as the reverse complement.
GCTCGACGAAGGCCTCGATGGCCGTCCGGGTGCGGTCCTCGGCGAAGCAGCCCGGGTCGTTGACGTCGCCGTGGATGGTCAGGACAGGCAGGCCGGTCGCCGCCTCCAGACGGCCCGGAAGGCCGTAGCGGTTGTTGGAGTTGAAGGGGCAGGTCTTGGCGTCGTGGAAGAGGAAGCCGTGCAGGCCGAACCGGACCGCCATGTCCCGCAGATAGCCCAGCTTGAAGTCATCGTCGCGGGAGATGAAGAGCCCGGCCGCATGCCGGGCCATGACCATAAAGGGATCGTCTTCCGGGCCGCCCTCGAAGACCCAGCTGTGGGCGTATGTCGAGGCCGCGACCGACGTCCGCAGGCCGATGAAGAACTCGGCCAGGGAGCGGAGCCGGCCCCAGATGGGCATGCCTTCCCAGTAGAGGCGGAACCGCTCGCCGTCCACCGCGCCGTCGCCGCGGCGAACCCTGTCCGCAAGCTCCTCCTCCAGGAGGACGTAATAGGCCTCCACCTCGGGCCGGCCGCGCAGGACAACGGCCGGCGCCATCTGGATCACGGCGTCGAAGAAGCTCATCGGGGCCGGGACGGCCCGGTTGGCCTCCAGGACCCGCCGCCAGGCTTCGCTTCCTCGTCGGGACGTTTCCAGAACCGAAGTCAGCCGGTCCGGGTCGAGCCGCCGCCCGGCCGCGGCTTCGAGAGGCGCGACCAAGCCGCGGAGCTGCGCGGCGAGATCGGCCAGCAGGCCCGGCCCGAGGGAGGCGATGGAGCGCGGCCCTGCAACACCCAGGACGGGAACCCCGAGCCTGCGGCCGTACCAGGCGAACCAGTCCTGGACGTCGCGGCACTGGACGGTATTGTAGACGAGGACATCCGGACGGGGAACGGCCTCGATTCCCGGATAGGCTTGGGCAAGCGGGGTCTCGCCGCCCAGAAAGGCCCCGATATCGCTGGTCAGGTAGGAGCAGACATCGGGCGAGAAGCCGGCCGCTTGGGCGGCCGGGATGGTCTGGGCGGCCCTGCGGGCCGCGCCCAGCATGGCGGCATGGTTCTCGGGATAGAAGACGGCGAAGCCGAGGCTGACCAGCAGCTCCGACGGGCCGACGCTGGAGCACCAGGCGATCGGCGGGCGCCGCTCGCGCGAAGCCCGGTCCAGCTCCCGGTAGTAACCGTCCAGAAGCCCGCGGAGACGGCCGGTCGATGCCAGCGGCTTGATCACGTTTCGCCTCGATTCGCCGGTCCCCGCGGACGTCATCTTCTTACCTGATGCTCCTTCGAGTCGTCAAGGGATCATCCGGCTCCGGGCCGATCAGCCTTTCCGATGGGCCAGCATCGCCGCAGCCTGGGCCGTGGGCATGACGATCATCTCGGCGATCGAGACGTGCGGCGGCCGGGTGGCGCAGAAGACGATCGCCTCGGCCACGTCGTCGGGGGTCAGGGCCTCGATGCCCTGATAGACCTTCCCCGCCCGGCCTTCGTCCCCATGGAAGCGGACCAGGCTGAACTCGGTCTCGACCATGCCGGGGTCGACGGTGCTGACCCGGACCGGTGTGGCCACCAGGTCCATGCGCAAGCCGCGCGAGAGGGCATTGACCGCGAACTTAGTGGCGCAGTAGACATTCCCGCCCGGGTAGACTTCGTGCCCGGCGATGGAGCCGATGTTGATGACGTGGCCCCGGCCGCGGGCGACCATGCCGGGGATCACCGCCCGGCTGACGTAGAGCAGTCCCTTGACGTTGGTGTCGATCATCTCCTCCCAGTCCGAGAGGAGCCCCTCGTGCAGCTTGTCCAGGCCCCGGCTCAAGCCGGCGTTGTTGACCAGGACGTCGATGGCGGCCCACTCGGCGGGCAGACCGGCGATGGCCGCCGCCACGGCCGATTGATCGCGCACATCGAGGCTGAAGGCGTGGACCGGGACGCCGAATTCCCTCTTCAGCTCGCCGGCCAGGGCCTGCAGCCGCTCGCCCCTCCGGGCGCAGAGGAGGATGCGGGCGCCCTCGCGGGCGAAGGCCTTGGCCGCGGAGCGGCCGATGCCGGAGCTGGCTCCGGTGACGAAGACGATTTTGTCGCGCAGCGTTGTCATGACGGCCTCCCTGATTGATGGGAAGGGTCCTAAGATACGCCGAAGGCCGGCCGGGCACAAGTTGATTCCAGGGGGAGCTTGGATTATCCTGGGTCCAGGCCGTTTCCAGGGAGGGATCCATGCACCATCCGGCACGACATTGGCTTCTTTCGATCGCTCTTCCGTTTCTCGCCTTCAGCACGGTCGCGGCGGGGGGCCAAATCGGCCTGTCGGGATCGGCCGACCATGAGCGCTGGGTGAGCTTCCTGCAGACGGCTAAGATCGGCGAGTCGACCCAGATGGGCGGCGCCGACGCCGTGACCAACCCCTGGAAGCTGGCCCTGAGCAAGGACGGTGTCTCCCGCTTCGGCTTGTGGAAGGACATCGACTCGATCGAGGACAAGCCCGACCGCTGGCGGTACGATGTGGCCGCTTACCGCATCGACGTCCTGCTCGGCCTGGACATGGTCCCGCCCACGGCCGAGCGGCGCTTTCAGGGCCGGCCGGGGTCGATCCAACTGTGGATGGACGGCACCGAGACCCTCAAGGCCCGCACGGGGCGCGGGGCGGGCATCCCCGGAGCCGGCGAGGACTGGAACCGCAAAGCCTACGTCCAGCGGGCCTTCGACAGCCTCATCGCCAACGACGACCGCAACGCCAACAACATCCTGGTCGACGCCGAAGGCCGGATGATGCTGATCGACCATTCCCGGGCCTTCCGCACGGCCAAGCCGCACTCCGAGAGGCTGGTTTTCGGCGCGGCCGGACTGATGCGGAATCCGGACGGCAGCCCCTACCCCTTCCTGAAGCTGCCCCGGGCCTTCGTCGACAGGCTGAAGGCCCTGGACGCCAAGACCGTCAAGGCCGGCGTCAAAGGCGCCCTGACCGGCAAGGAGATTGAGGTCCTGCTCCATCGCCGGGATCTCATCCTGGAGGAGATCGAAGCCCTTGTCCGCGAGAAGGGCGAGGCCGAAGTGCTCTACTGATCGGCCGGCGTCTTGGGCTTGCGTCGGAAGAAGCGGTTGACGAGCAGGGTCAGGACGAAGAGCGGCCCGAAGGCGCCCGCGGCCAAGGCGCTGAAGCCGATGTTCTTGCCGCCCATGAGCTGCATCCCCCAGCCGAGCTGGTCGTCATTGACCAGGTAGGTCCAGGTCGAGGAAGGGCCTTTCAGGCGCGCCGCGGCCTCGGCCGCGGATTCTCCGCTCCGGAGGATGGCGGCGGTCTCATCGGCCGCGGCTTCTCGGACCCGCTCGCGCAGGGCCAGATACTCCTCCGTAGCCTGCTTGCGGAACTCGTCGATGGGGGTTCGCCCGCCCAGACTGACCAAGTGGATGCTCTCGCGGGTGTCCTGGACCCAGGCCAGATGATCGGACCAGGCCCGGTCGATATGGTGGATCGCCGCCCGGCGCTCGATCTCGGCCAGCGCCTCCGGGCCCGGATCGGCCTCGGCCCGGGCGAAGAGCTCAGGCTCCCTGTCCCTGAGGCCGCCCAGGGGCCAGGCCTCCTCCCCCGAGTCTCTCGGGACGCGGCTTTCGACGGAATCCGTCCCAGTTCCCGGCCCTGCGGCGCTGCCGGCGGGCGATGCGCCGCCGTCCGTGTTNNTTTGACAAGAGAAGTGCGTCCCGCCGATCCTGGACGATCCACCGCTGCATCTCGATCAGATGGGAATACTTGGCCAGCTGGCGGCGGATATCGAAGTTCTGGCCCTCGATGACCCGCTGGGCGTGCTCGATCTCGCGGCGGATGGCGGCCGTGCCGATTTCCTCCCCGCCCCGAACAATGCGGTGCCGGGCGGTGAAGATCTTGGTCAAGCCATAGCGCTCGAACAGATCGTCCTCCAGGCTGATGAAGAAGCGGGTCTGGCCGGGGTCTCCCTGCCGCCCGGACCGGCCGCGCAGCTGGCGGTCGATGCGCAGGCTCTCGTGCCGGTTGGTCCCGATGACGTAGAGGCCGCCCCGGGAGACGACCTCGTTCCGCTCGCGCTCGTCCGCCCCGCCGAGGCGGATGTCCGTGCCCCGGCCGGCCATGTTGGTCGAGATCGTGACCGCGCCGGGCCGGCCCGCGTCGGCGATGATCGAGGCCTCGCGCTCGTCCTGGCGGGCGTTCAGGACGGCGCAGTCCACCCCGGCGGCGCGAAGCCGGGCGGCCAGCTCCTCGGACTCGCGGACCGAGGCCGTCCCGACTAGGCCGGGGCGCCGGGCGGCATGGGCCCCGGAGATCTCCCGGACGAGGGCCAGGGCCTTGGCCTCCCGATGCGAGAAGACCGCGTCGGGCAGGTCTTCGCGGCGGCTCGGGATGTGGGGCGGGACGATGGTCGTCGTCAAGCCGTAGAACTCGCGGAGCTCCGCGGTCCGGGCGGTGGCGGTCATCCCGGCCAGCCGCGGGTACAAGCCGAAGAAATGCTGCAGGGTGATCGAGCCGAGGATGCGGCCCTCGGTCCGGCGCTTCAGCCCCTCCTTGGCCTCGACCGCGGCCTGCAGGCCGTCCGGCCAGAGCCTCTTCTCGACCACCCGGCCGGTGAACTCGTCGACGATGGCGATCCGGCCCTCCCGGACGATATAGTCGATGTCCCGCTGCAGGAGGCACTCGGCGTGCAGGGCGCAGTAGAGGGCTTCGAGCAGGGGCTGGTTCTCCGCATCGTACAGGCCGCGGACTCCGAGAACGGCCTCGGCCGCCGCCTGCCCGGCGTCGGTGAGAAAGACGTTGCGGTGCTCGTCGTCGGTGGCATAGTCGCGGCCCGGGACGAGACGGCGGACGGCGGCCGCCAGCCGGGAGGCGTCCCAGGAAGCCCGGTCTTCGGCCCCCGAGATGACCAGCGGGATGCGGGCCTCGTCGATCAGGATCGAGTCGGCCTCGTCGACCAGGGCGAAATGGAAAGGCCGATGGACCAGTCCGGACGGATCATCGGCGATCCGGTCGCGCAGGAAGTCGAAGCCAGCTTCCTTGGCCGTGGCGTAGGTCACGTCGCAGGCGTAGGCGGCCCGCTTGACGCCGGGGGCCTGGCCCTCCTGGACGCAGCCGACCGAGAGGCCGAGGAAGCGGTAGGCGGGCCCCATCCATCCAGCGTCGCGGCGGGCCAGGTAGTCGTTGAAAGTCAGAACGTGGACGCCGCGGCCGGAGAGGGCGTGCAGGAAGACGGGAAAGACAGCGGCCAGGGTCTTGCCCTCCCCCGTCGGCAGCTCGGCCATTCGGCCGCGGGCCATGGCCATGCCGGCGATCAGCTGGACGTCGAAGGGATCAAGGCCGAGGGTCCGGCGCGAGGCTTCCCGAACCAGGGCGAAGGCTTCCACGGCCCGAGGCTCGAGCGGGAAGCCCGCGCCATCGACGGCTTCGGTCGAAGAGCGCATCGCATCTTTCAGGCGGGCGGCTCGGGACCGCAGCGCAGCATCAGGCTCGGATTTCAGGTCCAGGGAGTCGATTCGCGCGACGGCTTCGCGGTAAGGGGACAAATCGGTTTCAACGGGATTGGAGACGAGCGTATCGAGGGCTTTCTTCGCCCTGCGCGAACGGCGCCGGACTTCATTCGGCTTGGACATTCTTGACCTCCAGAGTCGGTGGGATGGGGGGGGAAGGAGAAGAAGGAGGTCAGCCGCGGGGAGGGGCGCGCGGCGCAAGAGGGCGGACCAGGACCGGGACAAGGGGCGGGATGCGGCCGGCCGAACTGAGGCAACAGGCGGCCAACCCGATAGTCAGGGCCAGGGCAAGGAGAAGCGGCAGCAGCAGCGGCGGCGCCAAGATGGCCAGCAGGATGATTCCAGCCAGCATCGCCCAGCCGAGGCGATCGGCTCCGACTCCGGCCGGAAATCTTCCTTCGCTGATCATGAGGGGAAAAGATAGGCCCTCAGGGCGCCTTTGTCAAATGGCCCGGTTCCGGGCGTCATTCCCCGGGACGGAGGGAGGCCAGGCCCCTTGACACCCCCCGCCTTCCGGAAAGAGAATGGGTTATCCGTTCCGAACGGCAGGAGGCAATTCCATGAGCACGCTGCGTAAGTCCGCCTATGTCGCCCTCATCCTCGTTCTCGTCTTGGCCGCCGGCCCCGCCTGCAAAGGCGAGAAGAAGCCGGTCGGAACACCCATCGAGGACCTCATCGCCGCCGGCAAGCCGCCGGTTGTAGCCGGGAACATGGTCAAGGGCATGAGCCCGATCGCCCCCACCTTCACCATGACGCTGACCAACGCCTCCAGCTCGGCGATCTCCGCCGTCGGGGGGACGGTCATCTTCTTCGACGCGGACGGCAAAGCCCTCCTGGACACCATCACCGACGCCGGGTACGCCGAGATCTCGGCCATCGAGCCCGGCACGGCGGTCGAGCTCCAGATCATGACTCCCAACGAAAAGGCGGTCTCCGGGAAGTGGATCATCAAGGACGCCCTCTACGAGAAGACAAACCCGATGGGCAAGGAATACGGCACGCTCTCCTACAAGTGGTCCAATCCGGGCTACGCCGCGGAGCTGGAGGCCGAGAAGGCCAAGTAGAAGGGAGAATCGGAGCAGCTCAGCGCCCGCACATCGCGGCGTAGGAGCAGCGCTCACAGGCCTCGGGCCGCCTCAGGGCCGGGTCGAACGGCAGGTCCGGATCGGCGATCTCGGCCAGCAGGCGGCCGATCAGGGTCTCGGTCAGGGCGATGCGGGCATCCGTCAGGAGCGCCCGGGCTTCCAAGGCCGCTGCCTTCTCCGCGGCCGAGGCCCCGGCCGATTTCAGAATCTTGTTCAGCTTCTTCATCTCGCGCCCGCCCGAGAAGGCCTCGATCTCGATACCGGGGTGGAGGCGCTGCGTCCCCAGCATGACCAGGACGCATCGGACGCCCGGCCGGACCCCGCCGCTTCCGGGCGCGGAAAAGGGAGGCGGCAGCGGGGCCCGGGACACGACCAGGTGATAGAAGGGCAGCTGGAGGCTCCCGACGCGCCGGGCCCATGAGGCGCGGTCCTCGAGGTCCAGCTTGTCGAAGTCGATCCCCAGATATTGGACCCGGCCCCCGGTCTTGTAATCGAGGACATACAGATCTTCGCCGCGATGCTCCAGGCGGTCGATGGTCGCCTTGAGGCTGCGGCCTCCCCATTCCAAGCCGATGGTCCGCTCGAGGCCCAGGATGCTCAGCTCTTTTCCCTCGGCTTCCAGCCCGGCCAGGATCGCGGACTGGTATCCTATCAGGAAGTCCCGCAGGTGGGCTCGGACCTGCCGCTTCAGAAGGTAGGACCCGCCGCTCGCCTCGGCGCCGAAGGCGTCGGCGAATCGGCGCTCGACCAGGGCCTCCATCGCCTCAGGCCGGAGATCCGCGGGCCGCAGCGGCCGTCCGACCGACGGGCCGAAGAAATCCTCGAGAACCGAGTGGACAAAGGAACCGATGTCCTTAGCTTCAGGCTCCTCCCCCGGCTCGTCCCTCTCCTTGAGGCCCAGCACGTAGCGGCGGTGGAATTGGAGCGGGCAGCGCAGATAGGCGTCCAGGGAAGTCGCCGAGAAGGCCAAGCGGCCGAGGAAGGCGGCCGTATCGGGGTCCTTGGGTACAGGCGCGAGCAGCGGCGTCTGAAGATCGATCCGGTACTGGACCTTGCGGATGAGCCGGGCGGCCCGCGGTTCCCCGGCCCTTTTCTGCCTCTCCCACAGCAGGGCCGCGAAGAAGCGGCTGGGCTCGCGATCCTTGGACCGGACGGAGAAGGCGCGCACCCGATCCGCCCCCCGCAGAAGGGCGTCCAGGTGGTAGCCGGCCCGCCGCTCGGCGTCCTTGTAGGTCGGCAGACCGAGAGCCCTCCGGGCAGCGAAGGGCAGAAGCGAGTCGGCCCGCCGGGCGGCCGGCAGGACATCCTCGTCGAGGTCGAGGATGGAGACGTCGCGGAAAGGCAGGCCCCGCGTCTCCCAGAAGCCCAGCACCTGAAGCCCCCTCAGCGGCGTTCCCTCGAACGGGACGGAGCCGGCGGCGATGACTTTGCGGAAGAGGTTGAAGTAGCTCGCGCGGTCCTCGAAGACGGTCGGGCCGAGCAGCGAGCGGCCGAGGGCTTCCAGCCGGTCGCGGAAGGCTTCGGCATAGGGGTGGAAGAAGACGTGGCGGCGGGCCGTGCCGTTCTCGTGGATGAAGACCAGGGCCGACCGCAGCTTGGCCGCGAACTCGCGGACATCCCGGACCGTCCGGAAGGGGGCGATGAGGGCGGAGTGGATCCAGGCCAGTTGGCCCATCAGGGCGGAAGGGTCGGGCGCCCTCTCGATGCCGCGCAGACGCTCGGCCGCAGCGGACCGGATGCCGGCGTCGGACTCCAACTCGTCCAAGCCCCAGAAGGCCCGCGTCCGGCGCTCCCGCAGCTCGTCCTCCACGACATGGACCAGCAGCCGCGTGAAATAGGGGGACGAGCCCGAGTCGCCCTCTTTTTCGCAAGAAAAAAAGGGCACCCTACGTAATTCCCGAATTCCCGACTCTCCCCCATCAAACGACTCCCCGTCGACGCCATCCCCGTAGAAGAAGAGGTTCTTGACATAGGGATGGAGCAGGAAGCGGAGATAGTGGGGAGCGTAGACCCGCCCCTCCTCGTCGGTCGACTGAACCAGCTCCAGCAGGCGGTCGAAGAAGCCGGCCAGCGGCGTGCGGGCCAGCGGATAGCCCAGGGAGATGTTGTAGGCGTCGGCCGGCAGCGCGGCTAGGGTCTGTTGATGGAGCGGGAAGAGTGTCTCGGCCGCGGGCAGGACGATGACGCTCCGCTCGTCCAGGGCCGCGGGATCGGCCAGCGCGGGCGCCAGGGCGGCGTTGAGGGCGAAGACCTGGCCGTGCGCATCGGGGCTTTCGAAGAATTCGATCGAAGCCGCGACGGGCTCCGACTCCGCCTTTCCGGCTTCCGCACGCAGGGCCGGGTCGGCGAATCCGCAGCGATCGAGCGCCTCGGCCAGGCCGCTCCCGGCCTGGAAGAGGATGTCGACGTTCGGCCAGGAGGCCATTTTCTTGAGGATGTCCGTCTCGCCGCCGGGGGTCGGGAAGAAGCCGGCCAGGATGATGTTGTCGACTCCTTCGAAAAGCTCCGGCGCCAAGGCCGCCTTCACGTCCCTTCGGCGCGAGCCGGGCGTCGAGAAGCCGCAGCGGGTCAGCATTTCATAGAATCTCTCGAAGAACAGCGACAGAGACTGGAGGCGGCGGCGGGTCGCTTCGGGCAGGCCGTCCTCCGTCCAGCCGTCCGCCTGAGCCAAGGCGTCCCGGCCGGCCGAAGCCGCCGCCATCTCCTCCAGGTCGCGGAAGAGCTTGGTCCCGAGCGGAAAGAACTGGTCGGCGGTCAGGAAGTGCCCCCCTCCCAGACGTCCCAGCTCGCCGCGGTGGATGTCCAGGAGGATCGCCACAGCGTCAAGGGCGTCGAGGGACTTGTCGCGCCGGCCCAGGCGCTCATGATAGACGCGGTCGACGAAAGCATCCATGGAATCGATGCGGGGCGAGAGGAACGCCGTGCCCTCCCGGCCGGCCAGGGCCTTGCGCAGGTAGTAGCCGGGACGCCGCTCGGGGAAGACAACCCACTGGCCGCCGTAGTCCTTGCCCTTCGGCCGCAGACGCTCCATGACCGAGGCGACCAGGCCTTCGCGGGGAGAGACGAGGGCGAGGCTCATTCCACCGTCTCCCAAATCCCGCGGTCGATGTAGGCCAGGATGCCGCGCGCCGGCCGGCCCGGGAAGACTTCCCGGACAATGGCTACGTAGGCTAGGACCTGGTCCCGGTCGCCCAAGCCCGGCGCCTGCCCGGTCTTAAAGTCGATGACATGGACCGCGTCGGAATCGACAACCACACGGTCCATCCGGACCGACCGCCCCGCGGCGTCGCAGAACGTCGTCTCGCGCAGGATGCGGCGGCCCGGGCGCGACTCGAAGAAGCTCGAGGCGGGGCTCCGGGCAAAGAAGCGGGCGATGGCCTCTGTCAATCCGGCCGAATCTTCGTCGGGGGATGCGCCCGCGACCGGGGCGCCGCGAAAGCGCGGGTCGACCCGCGATGCGGCGGCCGCGGCCTGGGCCGGCCAATCCCCCTCCGGCACATACTCGATCTCGGCCATGATCCGGTGGGCGAACTCGCCGCGCCGCCGGCTCTCCTCGTTCAACCCTTCCCGCGGATCGGCCGCGACATCGAGCGCACTCCGGGTCCTCAGCAGCGGCGCATCCTGCCCGGCCGGCTCCAGCGGAGGCCGGCGCGCCGGGGGCTTGACCACAGCCGAGCGGAACGGCCCGCCCATGACGTCGAAGGGGTACTTGTCCTTCGGCTTCTTCACCCCGATGACGTAGAGCTCGGAGGCGGCCCGGGTCAGGGCCACGTACAGCGTGTTCAGGCTGTTGACCTGGTCGCGGAGCCGCACCTCGTCGTAGATGCGCTTCAAGCCGTCGTCGGCCGCAGTGATGTCCTTATTGATCTTGAGGACGGCCGGGCCGGACGGCTCCCCCCCTTCAGCGTCTTCGTCCGACACCGCCGCGTCCCCGGCGTCGATAAAGAAGTCCGGCGGCTGCCAGGTCTCGCCGTAAAGAAGCAGGATGGCCACCGGGAAGCCGAGTCCCTTGGCCTTGTGGATGGTCATGACCTTGACCGCGTCGATCGATTCGGGGACATCGATCGTCCAGGCCTCGAGGCCCTCGTCGCCGGTGTACTCCAGGAACTCCCTCAGGTCGTTGCGGCCCCGGCCCTCGAAGCCCTTGATCGCTTCCAAGAAGCGGACCAGCGCGGCCTCTTCCCCCGGGAAGGCGGCGAAGAGGTCGAAGGCCCGGTAGGCGGACACCGCCAGGTCGTAGAGCGGGTAATAGCCGACGGCCTGGAAGAGGGGCTCGAAGAGGCGCGCCCAGGGGGCGGGGTGTCTCTCCCGAAAGACGGTGTAGAAGGGCGATCGCCCGGAAACACGGCATTCGAAAAGAAAGCGCCGGCGCTCCTCGAGGCCGAGATCGTCCCCGGCCGCGCGCCCGAAGGCCTGGCCGAGCAGGACGGTGGCGAAGGCCAGGTCGTCGGGCGGCGAGTCGAGAAATCTCAGCAAGGCCAGGACCTCGCCGATGATCCCGCGGCGGCGGATGTCGAGGCTGCTGTAGGGAATGAAGGGGACGCCGATCTCGTTGAGCCAGGAGGCCGCCGCGGCGACCGTCTCGTTCTTGTAGGTCAGGACGGCGATGTCGGAATAGGCATAGCCGCGGTCGTGAAGCCCGGCCACGAGGGTCTGGATGCGGGCCCGCTCGGGGCCGGCCTCCGGCGGTGCGCCGTCTTCGCCGGCCACGCTTTCGTTCTCGTCGTCTCCCCCTCTATCCGCCTCGCCATCGGCCGTTTCATCAGGTCCCCCGCCAAGCTCCCTAGCGGGCGGCCCGGGCTCTTCCTCGGGCGGGACGGGCTCATCATTCTCCGATTCGGATCGAGGCAGACCGCCCGCATTATCGGCCCCGCTGCGACCCGCTCCGCGCTCCGGACCTGCATCCAAGAGGACATACTCGACGTAGCCCGCACCGACGTTATTCTCGCTGGGCGCCTGATGGAAATCGGCCAGTCCGCTCAGCCCGGCGGCCTCTCGGTACGCTTGTGGTAAGCGGTGAAAGACGCCCTGGACGAACGCGATCAAGGCCTCGCCGCTGCGGTAGTTGAGCGGCAGTTCCTTGACCTCCGGATAGGGCGCGGGACCGAAACTGTCCTGGCCCGTCTCCAGCGCCCGCATGATCCGAAAGTCGGCTTCCCGGAAGCCGTAGATGGCCTGCTTGGTGTCGCCGACGAGGAACAAGCTGCCGCCCTGGCTGAGGGACTCCTCGACCAGCGGCCGCAGGTTGAGCCACTGCATCGGCGAAGTGTCCTGGAACTCGTCGATGAGGAAGTGGCGGACCCGCTCGCCCAGGCGGAAGTAGATGTCGGGGACGAGACCCGCTTCGATGTACCCGGACAGCTGCCGGTACATGTCCTCGAGGAAGACCGCCCCTTGCGAGCGCTTGACCCGGTCCAGGGTCCCGGCCAGGGCGCGGTAGGCGCGCAGGTAAGGAGTGAAGAAGTCGCGGGCGTAGAGGCCGACGTAGATTCGGACGGCCTCCTTGAGGGCGTTCCAGGACCCGGACACGGCTTCCAGGGCAGCGTCACGGCGAGCCTTGTCCGCCTTGCGCGCCGATCCCTTCTTAACCGGCGGCGACTTGAAGCTGGCGCCCACCAAGTCGCTGAAGCGTCCATCGCGGATCGCCGGCAGGATGCGCCCGAAGGCCTGGCTTCGCGCGCTTCGCTCCAGGCCCGAGGCTTCGACGGCCGCCTCGAATCCGGCGGCGGCGGCGCTGATGCGGGCATAAGCCGAGGCCAGGGCTCGCGAGCGGTCCTCGATCCGGGGCTCGCCGGCCCGCCCGGTCAGCCTCCCGTACATCTCGGTCAGCTTCTCCAGGATGTCGACGGTCGGATTCCAGGGGAAGGAAGACTTCTCGCCCTTGTAGAGCAGGAGGTAGTCCAATATGTCATCGAAGACAGCCGCCTCGGACGTGCCCGGCCGGACGCTTCGCAGATGGCGGTAGAACGCGTAGTCGATCAGCTCGGCATGCTCCAGCAGGATCTCGAAGTCGGGCGGGAAGCCCAGGTCCACGGCCGAGGCCTTGAAGACCGAGGCCATGAACCCGTCGATCGTCTCGACTTGGAAATCGGCATACTCGGCCAGGATGCGGTCGACGGCCCGGTTGGCCAAGGCCGGGAAGGCGGCCTCGGGGACGGGGATGACCTCCCGCAGCTCCGCGATCCGCTGGGCATCCCCGAAGGCCGCCTCCTTGAGCCAGTCCAGGATGCGGGTCTTCATCTCGCCGGCGGCGTTCTTGGTGAAGGTGATGGCCAGGATGCCGCCCAGGCCGCCCGCGTCCGGATCGGCCGCCGGGGCCAGGGCCAGCTTCAGGTAGCGTCGGGTCAGCGCGTAGGTCTTGCCGGACCCGGCCGAGGCCTTGAGGAGGATGAATTCGGGGGCAGGCATTTCAATCCAATCTTCATCTTCCTATGGTCTCCGACATCCTGTCAATGGACGATCGCCCCTCCTTGATCCCCGCTTCGAAGTGAAGTAAATATGGACGCTGGAAGCTCTTCCGCGAGGACGCCGATGAATTCAGCCGACCCCTCCGAACGCCTCAAGACCCTTCTTTCCATCCTCATCGCCCTGACAGCGGTCACCGCCGCCCTGGTCGCCTGGCAGGCTTCCCGCGTCGGACTGAAAGCCACCTCCGCCGACGGTAAAGCCCTGACGGCCGCCATGGACGAGGCCTCGACCGGAATGGTGATCGCGGCTACGGCCTTCACCAACCGGGTCGGCGTCCGGGACTTCGCCCTCCACAGGGAGAACGCCCGGATCCTCAAGAAGGAATACAACGTCCATCCCGGCACGCCTTCCACCTGGTTGGAGGAATGGCAGTCCGAGATGATCCGGGCCAAGGCCAGCTACTCGCTTCTGGCGCCGGACTACCTCATCAGCCGGGACGGCCACCCGGCCTTCGACGAGGAGCGATTCCGGGCTAGGGCGAGGGCGGAGGCTGCGGCCGTCAAGGCGGTCGATCCGGCCCCTTTCCTGGCCGCCTCATCGAGTCACAGGCTGAACGCCCGGCGCTTGGTCGAGCTCAACGTCTTGTTCTCACTGGCCCTCTTCCTTTTCACCGTGGCCCTCAAAAGCGAAGTCCGGCGCAAGCCCGTCTGGACGGCGGCCGGGATCGTTCTTTACTTGGTAGCGACGGGGATCTCCGCCGTCCGGATCCTCTTTTAGGACGCCGCCATGAGATTCCGCGAATTGGGCGGCGACAAGCACTTCAAGACGGCGGTGACGATCCTGCTGGCCGGATTGACGGTGGTCACGAGCTTCATTGTCGTTCTCAACCAGCGAGCCTTGGGACAGGCGGCCGAAGCCGGGCGCGATGCCCGCATCCTCGGCCTGCGGACGCTGTCGCACTTGGGGACATCCCTCTGGGACGCGGAGTCGGAGAGAAGGCTGATAGCCTCCTGGCAGGAGATGGGAAACCTCATGCTGCAAATGGAGGCCTACGGGAAGAACGCCTCCGCATCCTCCGCCAGGATCTACCGGATCAGCCGCGACCGCCTGGCCAAGCTCCGGGACATCATGACCGGCGGGAGCCCAGTCAGCCGCCCGCCCTATTTCAACAGCGCCAACGGGCAGTTCGACTTCCTCCGGTACTGGCTTGACCGCGTCGATGTGCCGGCGGCCGAGCTGGCTGAGCGGCAGGAGCACTTGAAGGGTCTGGGCCGGTTCTGGGGAGCCAAGTCCGACGCTTATGGAACGAGCCTGGCCGTCATGGCCGTGGCCGCCTTCCTGCTGGCCTTGTCGCTGGTCCTGAACGGACGGATCCGCTTCATCATCTCGGCGGCCGGGCTGGCGCTGGTCCTCGGCATCGGCGTCGCGGTCGCGACGACCGCGCTCCGGACGTGGCAGGGCGTATCGGAGGAGTCGATCCGCGAGACCGCCCGGCAAGCCGCTGTGCTGAACCAGGCCAACCAGGCCCTGAACCTGGTCGGCGCGGCCGATTATGCCGAGGTCCGGGTGCGGCAAGTCCAGTCCGCCGTCCAGGGCGTGCTGGAGCGTGACGCCCGGATGGTCTCGGCCGTACTTCTCAAGAGCCGAGCCGACGAGCTTCTCGGGCAGGTTCTCTTCTTCCGCGGTCGGATGGAGGAGGGCCGGGCGGAGCTGGACAAGGCGGCGGCCGGATTCGAGCGGGCTATCGCCGCGGGCCGCGATGACGGCTTCCTCCGCTGGTCGCTCGGATTCGTCGAGCTGCTGCGCGGGCAGTCGAAGGCCGCATTGGACTCATTGGACAAGGCTCTCGCGCTCCTTCCGGAGCAGGGATTCCCTCTCGGCGTGACACGGGCCGTGGCCTTGTTGGCGGATGGACGCAAGGCCGAAGCGAGTGCCGCCATGGAGGCGGCATTGACTTGGTCGCATGAGCACCCGGTGGCCTCGGATCCCCAGTATTATCGGACCCTGGTTCATAATCTGGAGCGCTGGAACGAAGCGGCGCCGATCGAGGGGCTGCCGGAGATGATCCACCGCCTCAAGGAAGCCGCGGTCTGCGTGGTCTATCTAGGGAGGACGCATCCGCGGGACACGGGCGCGACGATCTCCTCGCCCGAGTTCATCGATCCCATCTACGACGATGGCGGCGAGATCATCGGGGGAAAGCCCTGCCGGGAGTATTCCCGCGCCGAAGCCCGGGCCCCCTTCTTCATCGATCTGGCCGGCATGGCCCGCGGCCAATCCATCGTCAGCAAGGTCTTCTGGAAGGCTCCCGGAGGCCTGTTATGGGTCGAGCAGGCTTATCTGACCAAGTCCCAACACTGGGAAGGCCCCCCGCAGGCCCGCATCCTAGGCGAGGTCTCTCCCCTCTTCCCCGAGGCGGGCGAATTTCTCCTCCCGGGCGACTATCGGCTGGAGATCTATGTCGACGGAGCTTTAAAGGCCGTCGCTGGATTCAAGACCCTCTGACATCACGGCGGCGAAGGCCTCGATCGCGCCCGAGGCCAGCTTGGAGACGCTGTCAATCAGGCCGGTCTTCTTGGCCGCCATCTTCTCCAGGAAATTCATGCGATCGATGGCGACGTCGACGCCGAAATGGCCCTTGGCCGCGGCGTGGGCGATGAGGTCGGCGGGGAAGGCGCCCTGCAGCTCCTTCTCGGCCTTGTCCCCTTCCGCCAGGCTGGACGTGAAGAGTCCCAGCTTCTTCGTTTTGAGAAGAGCGGATCGCGCTTCCAGGTAGCGGCGGACCCGCTTGGGCATCTGGCCGTCAAAGACCGAGCCGCCGACGACGACGGCTTCGTAGTTGGACGGATCGGGATTCTCGTTCTTCTTCAGGTCGACGGACATGACCCGGCCGACGAGCTTGGCAGCCAGGAGATCCACCCCCGAGGTCGTGGCGCCGTGGCTGTTGGAGTAGACGATGAGAGTAGGCATGGGTTCACCTCATAAGTGCAAAAGAGCGCGTATTATATCCAAAACAGCGGGCAAATTCATCCCTCCGATGGCCCCAGGACCGGAACTGCGGCGGCCGCATGGGAGGCTGGTGTGTCCTTTCGCTGCCGCGGCGGCTTGCCCGGAAGCGGCGGCCCGCGATAAGATGGCGGCGATGATTCGGTACTTTTGGGAATCACGCATCCGAACGGCGGGAGANNAGCCCGGCGGCGGCGGCCGAAACCGCCGGCCGGGCCGATAGGGCGTCGTACGTGGAGGCGGGCGAGACCCGGACGATGGAGGCTGTCGGCCCCGGCCTCGATCTCCTGTCCATCAAGCGCGGCGACTTCGCCGCGGTCCTCGGCGGCAACTACTGGTCCATCCACGCCCTGATCGTCGATCCGGCCAAGGCCCGGCTCGGGCTCGGCATCGCCCTGGACGAGCTTGTGGGGACCGAGAAGACCAGCTCGATCGCGGCTCGGCACGGCGCCATGGCCGCGGTCAACGGCGGGTATTTCCGGACCGAGGGCCTGCTCAAGGGCGAGCCGGCGGGGCTGCTGGCCATCGCCGGCCGAATCCTAAGCGAGCCGGCCCGGGGGGGCGCCTCGCTGGGCGCGGCCGAGAGCGGCGGAACGACCCGGATCGCCGTCGCCCACATCCGGATCAAGGGCGAAGTGCTGGCGGCAAGCCCCGGCGGGAAGGGCTCGGAATCCCATCTCATCAACGGCTTCAATCGAGATCGCGGGCGCGACGATCTGGTCGTCTTCACCCCTGAATTCCACCGCACCACCTTGACCGACCCCAGCGGCGCGGAGGCGATTGTCCGCGCCGGGGCGGTCGTCGAGGTCCGGGATAAAGCAGGAAGCGCGTCCATCCCCTCCGACGGGATCGTCATCTCCGGACGGGGAGCCTCCGCGGAATGGATCCGTTCGCGGCTCCGGCCCGGGACGACGGTCGAAGTGCGGACGGAGATCCAGGCCGAGCCGCCTCTCCCCTTCGAGCCCGCCTTCTTGATCGGCGGCGGACCGCGGCTGCTTCGCGCGGGCCGAACCGTCCCGTCCGAAGCCGAGGCCTTTCCCGACGGATTCTACGCGTCCCGCCACCCGCGAACCGCGGTCGGTATCCGGGCGGACGGCCGGCTTGTCCTGGCCGTTGTCGACGGCCGCCAGCCCGGCTTGTCCGTCGGGATGACCATCGCCGAGCTGGCCGGCTTGATGGCCGATCTCGGCTGTGTCGAGGCCCTCAACCTCGACGGCGGGGGCTCGACGACCATGGTGGTTAAAGGCAAAGTCGTCAACAGCCCCAGCGACCCGGCCGGGGAGCGGGCCGTGTCCGACGCCATCCTCATCTTCGGTCGTTGAGCGGAAGAGACGGACACCCGGTCAGGCGCCAGAAGTGAGGCGCGCCGGGAAGAGGAGATCGCCGCGGCCGGGTCGAGCCGATTGAGATCTAGCCCCGTACGGCTCGACAACGGGACGGAAAAGGTCGCGCCGCGGCCGGGGACGTTTGAGGCAAGACGAGTCGACGCAAGAACAAAAATATGAATAAGGATCTACCGCCGGAGGAAGGAGCGAGCATGAGACGCAGAAGCGGAAGGAATTCGGGAATTACGTATACTGTCCCCCTGTTTATTTTCCTTTTCGCGGCCGCGGGGACTTGCGCGACTGGGAGATCATGAACCGCCTGTCCGAGCGGGCGGCCGACCCCGGCAACGGCCAGCCGCGCGGCTCCCTGGCCGTCCAGGCCGTGCTGGCGCCGGGCGCGACGCGCGAATTCCCCTTCTTCATCGTCTGGCACTTTCCGAACCGCTACGCCTGGTCGGAGAAGCGGCTGGGCAACCACTACACGACCCGCTTCGCCGACGCCTGGGATGCGGCCGAGAAGATCGCTCCCGTCCTTCCCTCCCTGGAGGCCGAGACCGCCGCCTTCGTCGCGGCCGTGGCCGGCTCGGACCTGCCCGAAGTGGTCAAAGAGGCGGCCCTTTTCAACCTGAGCACCCTACGCAGCCAGACCTGCTTCCGGACCGAGGACGGCCGCTTCTACGCCTGGGAAGGGTGCGGCGACAAGGAAGGCTGCTGCTGGGGGACCTGCACCCACGTCTGGAACTACGAACAGGCGGTGGCCTTTCTCTTCGGCGGCATCGCCCGCTCGCTTCGCGAGGTCGAATTCGGCTCCCAGACCGACCCGGCCACCGGGCTGATGAGCTTCCGCTGGAAGCTGCCGCTGGAGACGACCCCCTGGGGCAAGGCCGCGGCCGACGGACAGATGGGCTGCATTCTGAAGATGTACCGCGATTGGCAGTTAAGCGGCGACGAGGCCTTCCTCAAGGCCTACTGGCCCAAGGTCCGCAAGGCGGTGGAGTTCTGCTGGATCCCCGGCGGCTGGGACGCCGACAAAGACGGGGTCATGGAGGGCTGCCAGCACAACACCATGGATGTCGAATACTACGGCCCCAATCCGCAGATGGGCCTGTGGTATCTCGGCGCGCTGCGGGCGGCCGAGGAGATGGCCAAGGCGGCCGGCGACCCGGGCTTCGCCTCGACCTGCCGGCGGCTGTTCGACAACGGCAGCCGCTGGATCGACGCCAACCTGTTCAACGGCCGCTACTACATCCACAAGGTCGTCCCTCCCAAGAGCGTCGCCGAGATCGCTCCGGCCCTGCTGGTCGGCATGGGCGCGGCCGATGTGACCAAGCCGGACTACCAGCTGGCCGAAGGCTGCCTGGTCGACCAGCTCATCGGCCAAGTCCTGGCTCACGTCGGAGGGCTCGGCCACCTTGTCAAACCGGAGAACTCCCGGACGACCCTGGCCTCCATCCTCAAGTACAACCGGCGCGATTCCCTGGCCGATCACTTCAACATCCTGCGCACCTTCGCCCTGGGTGAAGAGTCGGCCCTGCTCATGGCCGGGTACCCCGACGGTCGGCCGGCCAACCCCTTCCCCTACTTCACCGAGGTCATGACCGGTTTCGAATACACAGCCGCCGTCGGGATGCTCTATGAGGGGATGACCGAGGAAGGCCTGCGGACGATCGCCGACATCCGGGCCCGCTACGACGGCCTCAAGCGCAACCCCTTCGACGAGGCCGAGTGCGGACATCATTACGGCCGAGCCATGATCAGCTGGGCCGGCCTCCTGGCCTTGACCGGGTTCCGCTACTCCGGGGTGGAGGGGACGCTGGAGATGGCGGCCCGGGAGGGGACCTTCTTCTGGTCCAACGGCTATGCCTACGGCACGGCGACGCTGAAGAAAGCCGAGGGCGGGATGTCGGTGAGCCTGCGGGCGCTCAAGGGGGAAATGGCGGTCCGGACGTTCAAGGCGGCGGGCTACGTTTGGGGATCCTCCGCCCTTGAAACCGTTGCGCCCGGTAAAGACCTGACCTTCACGGCGGTCTCGGTCAACGGCTTAGAAGAGTGAGATCCCTCGCCCCAAGAGGCTCGGGATGACTCCATGCGACGAGCGTCGCATCGAGTCACTTCCCCCACAGCTCGATGGTGGCCCGTCGGACGGCGTTGTTGAGCTTGCGGTAGCGGAAGGTGACTTCGCTGACTTTGCGGGCGCCGCCGGGCAGGTCGATGATCAGCTTATCGCGGCCGACGAACAGCCGTTCTCTCACGTTGGCGTCGAATGTGGCGCCGCCCTCAAAGAAGACGCGGATCGTGTGGACCTCGACCGGATTGAACTTGGCCACGATCAGGAGCTGGCTCACCGGGCCGGCCGCCCGGTTGACCGGGATGGTGTCCTTGTCGATGCCGAAGTTCACCTCCCGCTTGCCCAGAAGCTGGAAGCTTTCCGGAACGACGTTCGGCATGCAGGAAGCCAGGATGAGAACAGCGGCGATGAGGGCCGCGCCGTGGAATGATTTTTTCATAATCCCTCCGGCCTGATGAAAAACGAAGGCTGATTATGTCACAATTGAAAAATAAAAGGCAAACGGTCGAGCCCTTCTTCGCTGGGGCGGCCTTTGGTAAGATAAAAGCCGGGAGGCGTGCATGTCCAAAGCCCTGGTAGCCTATTATTCCGTAACCGGGAACACAAAGAAAATGGCGGCCCGGATTGCCGCAGCCTTGGCGGCCGCCGGCCTTCCGGCCGACCTGCGCCAAGTCGAGGAGCTCGATCCCGGCGACCTTCTCGGCTACGACTGCATTGTCCTCGGCTCACCCGTCTACTACGGGACCATGGCCTGGCCGGTCAAGAAGCTCCTGGACGAAAGCGTCAAGCACCACGGCAAGCTCAAGAACCGGGTCGGCGGCGCCTTCTGCTCCTCGGGCAATCGGGCCGGGGGCAACGAGACGACCGTCCTCGACATCCTGAATTCCCTGCTCATCCACGGCATGATAATTCAGGGAGATCATCAGGGCGACCATTACGGTCCGGCCGCGGTCGGCCGACCCGACGAACGGGCCCTGCGCAGCTGCGACAAATACGGCCGCCGGCTGGCCGCCCTGACTCTCAAGCTGTTCCCCTGACATGAGCCCCGCAGCGCATCCGGCCCCGGATCCGCCCGACAGCGACGAGCCCCTGATCTCCGTCACCGTTCCCGTCTACCGCAACGCGGCCACCCTCGAGGAGCTCTGCCGGCGCCTGCGGGCGGCCCTGGAGCCGCTCTCGACCGATTTCGAGATCATCTTGGTCGAGGACTGCGGCGGCGACGCGTCCTGGGATATCATCCGCCGTCTGGCGGCCGCGGACGGCCGCGTCCTCGGGGTCAGGTTCAGCCGCAACTTCGGCCAGCATTACGGCATCAGCGCCGGGCTGGACCTCTGCCATGGCCGCTGGGCCGTGGTCATGGACGCCGACCTGCAGGACCGGCCCGAGGAGATTCCGGCCCTCTACAGAAAGGCCCAGGAGGGCTTCGACGTCGTCGTCGCGCGGCGCACCAGCCGCAAGCACGGCCCCCTGCGCCGGGCCTCCTCCTTCCTCTTCGCCAAGGCCTTCGCCTGGCTGGCCCACCTGCCCTATGATCCGCGGGTGGGCAACTTCCGGATCGTCTCGAGGCGGGTGGTCTTGGCCTTCCGGCAGATGCGGGAGGGCCTGCGGTTTTTCCCCGCCCTGGTCGAATGGATGGGCTTCCCATCCGCGGCGGTGGACGTCGTCCACGATGAGCGGACGGAAGGCCGCAGCGCCTACACTTACCTCAAGCTGTGGCGGCTGGCCGTCGACGCGGTCGTGGCCTACTCCGACAAGCCGCTCCGCCTCTCGGTCAAGCTGGGTTTCGCCCTGTCGCTCCTCTCCTTCCTCTACGGCGCCGTTCTTGTCTTTCTGCGGCTGGCCCGCGGCATCGCGGTCCAGGGCTGGACCAGCCTCATCGTCTCGATCTTCTTCCTGGGCGGCATCATCATCTTCCTGATCGGCATCCTCGGCATCTACCTCATCCGAACCTTTGACGAGACCAAGAAGCGACCGCTCTACATCATTCGGGAGACGACCCGTGACGGACACGCCGACGCCGCGCCCCTGGATTGAGACGCCTTGGGATGCCCGGGCTTTGGGCGTCCCGACGTACGAGCTGACCTCGAACGGGCCGGATGCGATGGCCCTTTTAGCCGGCGTGAGCGGGCACTTCACGGCCAAGATCCCCCCCCGGCAGGATGCGACCCCCCTGCGCCGGGCGGGCTTCTATTACTGTGATACGCTGCTCGAACCCTGGGGAACCGGGGACGATCTGCGCCCGGCGGAGGACCCGCAGGCTTCGTTCCTACGCGATATGGCCTGGCCGGACCTCCTGCGGATCGGCCACGGCGCCTTCTTCGGCCGCTATCACCGCGACCCGGCCATCTCGCGGGAGAAGGCCGACGCCCGCTACGACCAGTGGCTGCGGGAGCTTCACGAAAGGGAGGCCGTCTACGGCCTCCTCTACGGCGGCCGGCCGGCCGGTTTTATCGCCGTCCTGGACGGGATGTTCGTCCTGCACGCCATGGCCGCGGAATTCCGCGGCCGCGGCCTGGCCCGGGCTCTCTGGACCCTCGTCATCCGCGACCAGTTCGCAAGTGGACAAGCCGTGCTTCACAGCTCGGTCTCGGCCGGCAATCTGCCGATTGTCAACCTCTACGCCTCGCTCGGCTTCCGCTTCCGCAATCCCTTGGACGTCTACCACGCCTGGTTCCCGCCTCCCGACGGTCCTGCCCTGATTTCTTGATCATCCGAATTCTCTTCCATCTTCGGCGAGACCGGTTCGGGGTATCGTCCCGGCGGCTTCGGGCCCAACTCGCCTTTTCCCACCGTTCTCTTCGGCGCCTGCGGAACTCCGCATTCAAGACCTACCGGTCAAGGAGATCACCCACTCCATCTCGGTTTCGCGGGATTGTCGCGTGCTCAAACATCCCTCGGCGCCCGCTGGGTGCCCTCAGAGAACCGTGGAAAAAGGCTGGGCCCTCGCGATCTCGCCGTTGGCCGATACCCCGA
>DFYJ01000036.1 GCA_002383325.1 Candidatus Aminicenantes bacterium UBA4085 | reverse complement strand
ATCAACCAGACGTTGAGGAAATATTCGGCTCCCGGCTTGGCCGGCAAGGCCGGGACGTCGAGGTCGAAGACCTTGATCTGACCCGGCGCGATGGAGGGATTGCGGAACTCACCCTTGGCGGCGACCGCAGCCCCATCCTCGACCAGCTCCCAGCGCAGGTAGAAGCCGTCCAAGTTGATGAAGTCGTATTTGTTGGCGACGGCGACCTGGAGCTTGCCGTCGGCCGTCACTCCCTGGCGGAACTTGACGAACTGATAGACCTTTTGGATCTCGAAGTACCCGGGGTGCGGCGTGCGGTCCGGGCCGACCAGGCCGTTGCAGCAGAAGTTCTCGTCCGAGGGCGTCCCTTCGGGCCCGTAATCGCCGCCGTAGGCCCAGAAGGCTTCGCCCTTGTCGTTCTTTTTGGCGTACCCCTGATCGACCCAATCCCAGACGAAAGCGCCCTGCAGGTTGGGGTATTTCTCGATCACATCCCAATAGTCCTGCAGGTTGCCGTTGGAATTGCCCATGGCGTGGGTGTACTCGCACAGGATCAGCGGGCGGGAGCGCCGCTTCAGGCCATAGGCCTCCAGCGTCTCGATCGATGCGTACATGGGGCAGATGATGTCGGTGTGGGGCTTTTCGCCGGCCCGCTCGTAGTGGACCGGGCGGGAGGGGTCGCGGCCGTGGATCCAGGCCGAGGTGGCCTCGAAGTTGATCCCGTCGCCGGCCTCGTTGCCCAGCGACCAGATGATGACCGAGGGGTGGTTCTTGTCGCGCTCGACCATGCCGACGGTGCGGTCCATGTGGGCCGGGCCCCAGGCCGGGTCCTTGGCCAGACTTTCCTTGCCGTAGCTCATGCCGTGCGACTCGATATCGGCCTCGTCGATGAGGTAGATGCCGTAGCGGTCGCAGAGCTCGTACCAGGCCGGGTCGTTGGGGTAGTGGCAGGTGCGGACCGCGTTGATGTTGGCCTGCTTCATCAGGGCGATGTCCTCGCGCATCGAGCTCTCGGAGATGACGTGGGCGGTAAAGGGATCGTGCTCGTGGCGGTTGACGCCCTTGAGATAGACGGCGGCCCCGTTGACCAGTAGCTGCCCGTTGACGATCTCGACCCGGCGGAAGCCGGTCATGGTCCGGACCGCTTCGGTCGTGCGGCCGGTTTCGTCCTTGAGGGCCAGGACGGCGGTGTAGAGGTTGGGCGTTTCGGCCGACCACTTGAGGGGTTTGTCCAGATTGCCGCCCAGGCGGATCGCGGCGGAGCGCCGGCCGTCGACCGGGACCGTCCGGCGGGATGTCAGGACGGGCTTGTCGTCGCGATCGAAGAGGGTCAGCTCGACGGTCCGGCTGCTGCCGCGGCGTCCCGGGATGGTGATGGCCAGCTCGACGGATGCGTCGAGAACGCCCCGGGTGAAGCCGTCGGCGAGGTCGGCCTTGACCCAGAAGTCGCGGATGCGGATCTTGGGCGCGGCGTAGAGGTAGACGTCGCGCTCGATGCCGCTGAGGCGCCAGAAGTCCTGGCATTCCAAGTAAGAGCCGTCCGACCAGCGCAGGACCTGGAGGGCCACGGTGTTGGGGCCGGGCTTGAGGAAGGGCGTGATGTTCCATTCAGCGGGCAGCTTGGAATCCTCGGAGTAGCCGGCATAGCGGCCGTTGATCCAGATGTAGAAGGCCGATTTGACGGCACCGAAGTGGATGAAGACCTGCTGGCCGGCCCAGGCGTCGGGGACGGTGAAAGCCTGGCGATAGCAGCCGGTCGGATTGTAGTCGTGGGGGACGTGGGGCGGATTGGGCTGGGCAGGGGGCTTGACCCATTCGTAGCTCGAGTTGACGTAGATGGGAATGCCGTAGCCGAGGAATTCCCAGTTGGCCGGGACGGGAATCGTCTTCCAGGCGGAAACGTCAAACTCGGGCCGGAAGAAGCCGGTCGGGACGTCCGCGGGCTTCTCCACCCAGCGGAACTTCCAGTTGCCGTTGAGCGATTTGTAGCGGGGCGAGGCCTTGCCGTCGAGGAGGAGGGCGCTCTTTTCGTCCGCATAGGGGATGAACGTGGCGTGGGGGGCGACGGTTCCGACCTTGAAGACGGCCGGGTCCTCCCACTCATTGCCGCGCGGGCCGGCGGCGGTGGGTGTCTGGGCCATGCCAGCCAGGACGACCAGGACGAGCCCCAGGGCGATGAGCATGCGTCGGATGATCATGAGCTTCCTCCTAATTGGGGGACACCATACATAACTCCCGAATTAATTCCGGGACACCATACATAATTCCCGAATTATTTCCATCATCCCTGATGGATCACAACCAGCATCCATCGAGTCGCTTTAAATCAATCATTTCCGACGTCTTTGAACTGCTGGACAACGCGATCCGGCTCGAATCGACTCCTCATCGGTCGGATGAACGACCGAATAATTCGGGAGTTATGTATGGTGTCCCCCTAATTCGGACATCAGGCGGCCGATTTCGGCCGCTCCGATGTCGGATAAAGGCAGGAGCGGCGAGCGGACTCGGCCGCCCTGTTGGCCGATGCGGCCAATGGCGTACTTGAGTCCCGGTATGCCATAAGTTTCCATGACGGCCTTGTTGAGCGGGACGAGATCGAGCTGGCGGGCCGCGGCCTCCTCGGTCCGCCCGCCCCGGAACAGTTCGTAGATTCGGACGCACTGTCTCGGTGCTGCGTTGGCCACACCCAGGATCGCGCCGCGGGCGCCCATAACCAGGGCCGGCAGAATGAGGGATCCGGACCCGACCAGGCAGCCGAAGCCCTCCGGAACGCGGCGGACGATCTCCTCGATGTTGGCCAGGCTGCCCGAGCTGTCCTTGAGGCCGATGATGTTCGGGTGGGCGGAAAGCTCGACGACGAGAGAAGGCTCGATCACAACGCCCGTATTCTGCGGGATGTTGTAGATGATGACGGGGATGCGCGCGGCATCTGCCACGGCCAGGTAGTGTCGCTTCAGGGCTTCCCGGTTCATGCGGGCCTTGAAGTAGCCTGGCGGCCTGATCAGGGCGGCGTCGGCCCCCAGGTCGGCCGCGGAATTGGTGAAATCGATGGTCAGGGTCGTCGACTCCTGGCCCGTCCCTGCGATGAGGAGCTTGCCCGGCGCCGCCGCTCCGCGGGCGGTCTTGACCAGTTCAAGCCCCTCGCCCCACGACAGCGAGACGCACTCGCCGTTGGACCCCATGACCACGTAGCCGGTCAGTCCCGTTTCATTGAGCAGGCCGATGTTGCCGGCCAGGGCGTCGTAGTCCACGTCCTCGTCGCGCGGGCCGCCCCGGAAGGGCGTCAGCAAGGCCGGAAAGATGCCGTGGAGATGGATGGTCATGTCGGGTTCCTTCTGCGCCGCCGCTCGCGCTCGACCTCCCGCAGCTCCGCCTCGCCGAAGCCGAAGAAATGGCCGACCTCGTGGATGACCGTGTCCTGAACCTGCTCGCGGATCTGCTCTTCCGTGGCGCAGGCCCGCTCGATCGGCTTCTGGTAGATGACCACCACATCGGGCGGGACGTTGCCGTAGTAGGAGCCGCGCTTGTCCAGGGGGATGCCGTGATACAGGCCGAAGAGCTGGTAGGGCGAGCGGAGCCCCATATCACGCATCGTCTCCGGCGAGGGGAAGTCCTCCACCAGGACGGCGATGTTCTCGAGCAGTTGGCGGAACTTCTGGGGCAGGGAATCGATCGATTCCTGGACCAGCCTGATGAAGGCCTCTCGGTCCAAACGGGCCGGGGCGACGTCCCTTTCGGGCGGATCGATAGGGGGGTCCCATAGTCCGGACGGTGGCTTGCGCGGGGTTTTAGTCCTCAATGCCCTTCCTCGCGGCGACGCCCGCGGTGTAATAGTGCTTGCGCTCGCGCATCTCGGTCACCAGGTCGGCCCGCCGCATGAGCCACAGGGGGGCCCTCCTCCCCGTCAGAACAAGCTCCACGTCGGCGGGGCGCTCATCGAGGACGGCCTCGACTTCGGCCCGACTCAGAAGCATGAAGTAGAGGGCCAGGCAGATCTCGTCGAGAACCACGATGCGGTATTTTCCGGAAGTCATCGCCCGGCGGCAGATCTCGAGGCCGCGTTGGGCGCGCCGAATGTCCTCGGGATCGGAGGGCCTGTCAGACCGCAGAAATCGGATGTCACCGAACTGCCGGATGACGATGACGGGTCTGCCGCCTGCCCGCAGGCGCGCGGCCGCGGCGATTTCGCCCGTCTTGCGGCCCTTGCAAAACTGGCCGACGAACGTCCGATACCCATGCCCGGCGGCTCGCAGGGCCAGGCCCAGCGCGGCGGTCGTCTTGCCCTTGCCGTTTCCGGTATAGACTTGGATGTATCCCTTGAAAGGGAGGGCGGGTTTCGCCTTGGCCATGGGAAATCACTATATTTCAATCCCCTGGGGACGGTCAATCCATTGACGGATTCTTGACCGTTTCTTGACAACACGACATCGTTGCCGCGGTAGATTGGTGGAGGCCAGAGAACAAACCACTCAGGGAGACAGCCATGAAAAATATGAGTGTTTGCTCAGCGGTTTTCCTCCTTCCAGTCGTGCTCCTGTGTTCGGCATGCTCCAACCCCATCGTCGATGCCCCCATCCACTTCCAGATCTCGGGAACCGTCAGGTGGAATCTGACGAAGGAGTCCGTGCCGGATGCAAACGTGTGTGTCTATATTTATGGAACAGGCGATCTCAAGGCATCCTGCGTCACAGATACCAACGGTTTCTACTCACTCGAATTTATGGCTTATGGGAACTCCTTGTATATTTTAGTTTTTGTGAACGGCAAAGACTGGGTGTTCTATTGGAGGATCAAAGAGACCGGTGATCCCCAAACCGTCGACCTCCTTCTAGATTGATGGAAGTTGCCGGGGGATAATGACCTAAGTGAGTACGTGTCGGCTATTGGTGAAAATGTCAGCGATATATTGAGGAAAACGCGCTCATGCCAGAGAATTGAGTATGTGTCCGCTAATTCGGTGCTCATTTGGTGAAAATGCTATAATCGGGCCATGTTAGACCCGAAGTACGTCCTGGAAAACGTCGACCTCATCCGCCAAAAGTGCGAGCAGCGGGGCTTCGTTCTCGATCTGACCGAGTTTCTTCGCCTGTCCGAGGCCAAGAAGCTGGCCCTCCACAAGGCTGAAGACCTGCGGGCCCGCCGCAACAAGGACTCCGAGCAGGTGGCCCAGATGAAGCGTCAGGGCCAGGACGCCTCGGCCCTGATCGCCGAGACCAAGGGCGTCGGCGACGAGATCAAGGTCCTCGACGAGGAGCTGAAGGCCTATGACGAGAAGATCCGCCTGACCCTGCTCAACATCCCCAATCCGCCCCACGACTCGGTCCCGGTCGGGCGCGACTCCTCCGGCAACGTCGAGGTCCGGCGGGTCGGCGCGCCGCCCGTCTTCGACTTCCAGCCCCTGCCCCACTGGGATATCGGAACCAACCTCGGTCTGTTGGACTTCGAGCGCGCCTCCAAGATCACCGGCGCCCGATTCACCGTCTATCTGGGCGCGGCGGCCCGCATGGAGCGGGCCCTGATCAGCTTCATGCTCGACATCCACACCCGAGAACGGGGCTTCACCGAGGTCCTGCCCCCGTTCATCGCCAACGAAGCCAGCCTGACCGGCACCGGCAACCTGCCCAAGTTCGCCCAGGATCTCTTCAAGCTCGAAAACTACCCCTGGTACCTGGTGCCCACGGCTGAAGTCCCGCTGACCAACTTCTACCGCGACGAGATCATTGACGGGTCCATTCTGCCCCGCCGCCTGGCCGCCTACACGCCCTGCTTCCGAAGCGAGGCCGGCTCTTACGGCAAAGATGTCCGGGGGCTCATCCGCCAGCACCAGTTCAATAAAGTCGAGATGATGATCTTCTCGCTCCCCGAAACGTCCTTCGACGAGCTGGAGTGGATGACGGCAGGGGCCGAGGAAGTCCTCAAGCGCCTGGGCCTGGCCTACCGGGTGGTGACTCTCTGCACCGGCGACATGGGTTTCGCCAGCCGCAAGACCTACGACATCGAGGTCTGGATGCCGCACCGCAACGGCTACATGGAGATCTCGTCCTGCTCCAACTGCGGCGAGTTCCAGGCCCGGCGGGCCAACATCCGCTTCCGGCGCGAGCCCAAGGCCAAGCCGGAGATCGTCCACACCCTGAACGGCTCGGGGCTGGCGGTGGGACGGACTGTGGCGGCCATCATGGAGAACTACCAGGACGAGGACGGGTACATCGTCGTTCCGGAAGCCCTGCGGCCTTACATGGAAGGCCGCGCGATCATCGACAAGTAGAAACCGGCTGGTCTACTTGGCCCTGATCATCGTCAGAAGCATCTTGAACCGCTCGTTGGCGTGGAGGGAGTGCGGCTTGTCGGCCGGCATGATGACTGACTGGCCCGCTCTCAGGGGAAACTTTTGACCCTCGATCACGACCAGGCCGTGGCCGTCAAGGATCTGGACCAGGGCGTCGTAGGGGGCTGAATGAGTGCTGAGTTTCTGGCCCTTGTCGAAGGCGAACACGGTCACCGTGCCCACATCCTTGTCGACAATGGCTCGGCTGACGACCGAGCCGTCCTGATAGTCGACCAGCTTGGCCAGGTCCAGGGTGGCGGCCAGAAGATTTTCATCCACGGGCTTAGATTCATGCATGGCGATCTCCTTAGGGGGACAGTATATCTCGAATGAGCCGTGGTTCTTTGACTTCGGTCAAACGCGGCTCTCGGTGATCGTCCATTCCACCTGGGGAGGGCATGACCATCACACCGATCCAGTAACCCTATTCGGCGGCTTTTGCTTCGCTCAGGCCCCACTGCGCGGAGTTGAAGCGAGCGGAGGCTCACGGTATGATACGGGAGCCGCGGAGGGATGGCCGAGTGGTTGAAGGCGGCGGTCTTGAAAACCGCTTTCCGGTGTCCCCGGAACGGGGGTTCGAATCCCCCTCCCTCCGTACCTCCCTCCCTCTAAGCCAAATCCTTCCCGCAACGCGGGCATTTCTTCGGCTCCGGACAGCCCGGCTTCCTCATCTCCTCAAGGAAACCCGCCCCCAGGATGCCGGCGGGCGGGGCGAAAAGGCCGATCCCCAGGAGGCTTCCGGATTCCTCCGGCCTATTTCTCAACTAGGATCGTCAAGGCCGCGCCGCCCGATAAAATGTCCGACTCCGGCCGCACCACCGCCCTGATCTGATAGGTGCCCGGCTTCAGGTCCGGCGGCAGCTGCAGAGTCAGGCGGGTTTCGGACCGCGGGCCGGGGATCGTCCGTTCGGCGATAGTCCGGCCGCCGCTCAGGACCGAGACGATCAGGCTCTCGGCGATTCCTTCGCAGGACTTGTCCATGCCGACAGCGACGTCGATGCGGCCCTGGGCCAAGGAGACCTTCTCGTTATCGCGGGGGGAGGTGATCCTTAGGTCCGCCTTCGGTCTTTCGACGCGGATCGTGGCCTCGGTTTGGAAGCTCTCGAAGAGATCGTTCGGCTCGGCCACGGCCCGCAGCGTGATCCGGTCGGTCGGCTTGAGGCCCGTGGGCACCTTCAGCGTGCCTTGGCCCATGAAGCCGGGCCTCGGAATCTGGATATCCGCGACCGGCTGGCCGTTCCGAAGCAGGCTGACGGTGATGCGCTCAACATGAGAGGCCGCCGCCTTGCCCGTGGCCACCGTGACCGGTAGGTCCTGTCCCGGCTGAACGGTCGAGCCCTCGCCGGGAGCCGTAATCCGCACATCGGCCGGGACCTTGCCCACGACCAGGCGCTTCTCGTCCAGGAAATTTTCGAACCGGGTGCCCGCGTCTATCCCGGGAATGGAAATGAGCGCTCTCACGATCAGCTCCGATCCCGGACGCGCCGCGTCGGGGACGCGGACGGTGGCGCTCGAGGCGACTCCGGGGTTGTTGACTTCCTTGTTGTCCTGAAGCCCGCCGGCCCAGAGCTGCGCTCTTAGCGACGGCACGAAGCCGATCGCGTCCTGGTTCAGCCTCATTTCGACGGCGACGGCGCTTCCCGGATAGACGGTCGTCCCGTCCTGCGGCCGGGTGATCCTCAAGCCGGCGTTGATCCGGCGGATGATCAGCGTTCTCTGGGAGACGGGATTTCGATACGAGGCTTCCGGCATGAGCGTGGCGGTGAGGATGTACATCTCGTTGGGCTGGGCATTGTCCGGGACGCGCAGGCGAACCTGGCTGACGGGACCTGGATGGATGACGTCCTGGGATTGCACCGGGCGTCCATCCTTGGCCAGGGTGACACGCAGCCGGTCGGCCGTCGGGGCGGCTCGCGGCGATACGCTGACGGAGAGGTTGAGCTCGGCGCCGGGCGGGAAGGCCGCGTTGTTCTGGACCGAGGGGATGTCGACGCCGGCATCGACGAATTCGACCCTGACCGGCACCCGCAGGACGTTCGGCTGGAAGCGTAATCCGGGCAGCATCTGGACGATCAGCTCGGAGTCCGCCATGCTCATGTCAACGGGAATCCGGAGGATCAGGGAGTTGTGGGGCTGGGCGGCGGGAATCCTGATCTCGGCGACGTCTCTCCCAGCGTTGCGAAGTGTGGCGACGAGACCCTCGTTGCGTCCCATGGCGGCTTGCCCGGCTTCGATGGTGACGGCAAGATCCTCGCCCGGCCGGACGCTCTGCCCCGCCCGGGGCGAGGAGATGCTCATGCCGCTGGGGAGGCGCCCGATATTGACCGTACAGGCGGCGTAGCCTCCTTCGCAAAGTCCCACGCTGTCGATTCGGGCTTCGATGGTCATTCCCTCAGAACCGGCGATTTCGAGCGGGATCTGCAGAGAGGCCCGCTGGGAAGCGCCGGGGACGACGGCGATCTCGACCGTTTGGCTGGGATTGTTTCGGCCCGATCTCAGGCTCACGGTGATCTTGCGGACGATCGTTCCAGCCACCTCAGGATTGAGGCTCATCTCCACGGCTACAGGTCGCTCCAAGTCCAAGGTCGAGCGATCCGCCGGGCTGGTGATGCGGAGCGCGGCGTTGTAGCGTTCCACCCGGATGCTCCGGCTGGCCTGGTGATTGGTTAGCGAGGGTGCGGCCGACGAAGCGAAGGCGGTAAGTTCTCCTCCGACGGCGGCGTTGTAGGGAATGCGGATATTCACCCTGTTCGTGGCCTGGGGCTGCCGGATCTCGATCGGATCGAAGTTGGTGTTGAGGATGCGGAGGTTGACCTGGAGCGCGAGCACTGTTCCTACTACCGCCGGGTCCATGGTGATGACGGCTTCGAAGGTCTGGTTGGGCCGGAAAAGCGTTCCCTCCGCCGGCTGGAGGATGCGGAGGTTGACGTTTTGGGCCGCCCCGGAGACCGCCAGGGCCAGGAGTCCCGCCACCGCCAGGACGTTGCCATGAAGCGTCTGCTTTCTCATACTCTCTCCTCTCTTCCGTCGGCAGGCCGCCTGCTCCCTGAAGACCTGAAGTCAGCATAGGGAGCATGCCCGCGTCTGTCAAGAAATAAGAGGCTTGAGTAAATTGAGGGAGGTAGGTGGGGTAGATATCTATAATGAGAATCCTAAAGGCGCCCCGATTTCCTCACGGTTCCTTCGCTTGACATCTCCGCAAGGCCAAAATACCATGCGCCGCGCCGGAAGGAGCTCACGATGTTCAGAGCGAATGCGCGACATACGGGCGTCTATGAGACGAAAGGCGTCACGGATCTCCCTGGCGTCCTCTGGGCGTTCAAGACCGGCGGGCAGGTTCGCTCGACTCCGGCCTTCGCCGGAGGAACCGTCTACTTCGGAAGCGACGACGGCCATCTCTATGCCGTCGAGGCCGGGGCCGGACGACTAAAGTGGAAGTTCAAGACCGGCGGCAAAGTCGGCGCTTCGCCGACCGTCGCGGACAGCGAGGTCGCCTTCGGCAGCGAAGACGAGTCGTTCTATTTCCTGGACGATGCGAGCGGCGGGCTGAAGCGCAGGATCGCCGCCAACGGGCCGTTGGTCTTCTCGCCCCTACTCCAGGACGGGACGCTCTACCTGCCGTTCTGGTATACCAAGTTCGCCGCTTTCGACGCCGCTGCCGGAACGGAAACGTGGAGCTTCCCCGCGGAGGGCGCGGTCCTGGGTACGCCGGTCGCCGATCAGGCGAACGTCTTCTTCGGCAACGAATCCGGCCTTTTCCGGGCTGTTGCCGCTGCCGACGGACATCCGAAATGGACCTTCCAGGCCGAGGGCTCTCTGGCCTCATCTCCGGCCTTGGGCGACGGGCTCGTCTTCTTCGGGAGCGTTAGCGGAACCGTGTACGCGCTCGATGCCTGGACCGGTCGGCTCCGCTGGCAGTTCAAGGCCGAGGGCCCCGTGGAATCCTCCCCCGCCGTTGCCGGCGGATTGATCATGGTCGGCAGTCTGGGGGGAGGCTTCTATGCGCTCGACGCCCTTTCGGGCGCGCTGAAATGGAAGTCCGAAGTCCCGGCCGGGGTCCGCTCCTCTCCGGCCGTGGCCGGCAGCCTCGTCTATTTCGGCGGGTGGGACGGCTATATCTACGCGCTCGAGCTTCAGAACGGAAGGGAAGTCTGGAAGCTTGCGATCGGCGGCCCCGTCGAATCCTCCGCCCTGCTCGCCGACGGCGTCCTTTTCGTAGGCAGCGACGACGGAAGCCTCTACGCCCTCCGCTGAACCTTCACAAGGGACGGCGGATGGCCAGCCACGCCGCTCTCTTCCGCCCAGCTTCTCTTTGACATCGACCATCGAATGGTTTATGGATTTTCCGTGTTTAAAATCGGGGCGATTCAGGAGTTCCTGCGGAAGATAAAATCCTGATCACCCATCACGTCGAGACGAAGATGAATTCCAGCCGATCCGCGCTGAGAGATGATCGCGGCCCCGGCTGCTCTAAGCTCCGCGCCTTAATCGTTCGGAGTAGTACTCCGGCAACCCTTGCTCGACGATCGCTGCGGCGACAGCCTCGACATCGTACTCCACCCGCCTGAACTCCACGCGGATCGCATCCGGCTCGATCTCGATCAAGGCGACGCAGGCCCTCGGATCGCCGTCCTTGGGCTTGCCGACGCTCCCGGCGTTGATGAAGATGCGGCCGTCCAGGTCCTTGCGGTAGGGCTTGTGGGTGTGCCCGTAGACGAGGATGTCCGCGTCGCTCTGGCCGGCCATTTCGCGGAAGAACTTCTCCGGCCGGTCCTCGAACCAGTAGAGGTTGTTTTTGTGCGGGGCGGCGTGGAAGATCGAGATCTTCCGACCGAGGGCTTCGAGGGCGATCTCCTTGGGGAGGCTGGCCATGTAGGCCTTGGTCTTCGGCGTGACGCGCCTCTTGGTCCACTCGAACGACAGCGCCGCCATCCGCTCTTGGACGGGATCCTCCGAGCGGCAGCCGCAGTGCTCCCGGTCATCGGCCACCGCGTCGTCGTAGTTGCCCTGGACGCCGCGGATGCCGTGCTCGGCGAGGAAGTCGGCGACCTCGTTCACGAAAGGGGCGTATCCACCCAGGTCGCCGAGATGGAAGATAGCCTCGACGCTTCCCGATATCGCCTTGAAGGAAGCCCGCAGGGCTTCAATATTGCCGTGGATGTCGCCGAAGATGGCTATTTTCATTCGATTCTCCGCTATGAGGCCAAGCTGTTATGGCGTGGCTTTATCAGAAGGTGCGATCAGGGATATCTTGGATGAGAGCCGCTCATCGATCAAGCCGCCGCACCCGCGCCGGTGAGGAAGCCGCTGACCTGGTCCGCAAGATCCCGCTGGGACCGGAAGTAAAGGGATCCGGGAATTCCGGTCCGGGAGACCGCGGCCAGCAGCCTTTCGAGGAGCCGGTCCGTCCGGCCCATCTGCCACAGCTGCGTCTTGGCCATGCGGGTGACGACCCGGTCCAGGAGGGCGATCCCCGTATCGATCGTCAGGGAGTCCTTGGCCGAGATCCAGCCGGCCTTGTCGAAGAGCTGCTTCAACCTGGTCCGGGTTTCGCCCTTCAGCCGGGCCAAAGTCAGATCAGCCGGGACGATCCGGGCCTGTCCCCGCCCGATGCTCTCGAAGAATTCCCCGAACGTCTCCCCGGGAGCCACGGTGAAGGCCCGGGCTATCTCCCCGACGTGGGTGTCGGTGGCGGCTGCGATGCCCTTGCCTTTGGCCTCGGCCAGCCGCAGAGCCTGCGAGTTGAGGCGGGCGATCCGGCCCATGTTGTATTCCAATACCGGGAAGAGGTCGGAGATCTCGAGAACCGCCTGGAGGTTGATCTTCTCTCCCGCCTCGTGCCAGAAAGGATGATTGAAGACGAAGGGGAGGCTCTCGCCCTTCAGGTAGTCGGTCAGCATTTCGATATCCCGGGCCGAGCGGGCGATTCTCAGTATCTCTCGGAACTGGTTCCGGTCCAGGGTGTAGACATTGACATGGACCGTATGGCCGACCCTCTTGGGATCGTGAATCTTGATCTCGACGGCCGGGACGAGGCCTTCGCGGGTCCAGCCGATCCGGTCGTAAGCGTCCATGGTGTCGTGGTCGGTGAAGGCCACGAAGGTCATGCCTAGCCGGCGGGCTTCGTGGTAGAGCCGCAGCGGGTCCGTGGCCCGGGTGGGGATGACATCGTAGGAGTGGAGGGTGTGGACGTGGAGGTCGGCTGCGGCCCAGCCGGAGGCCATCAGGCCTTGCGCCTCCTCGGCGTCGATGATGGGGGATGACGGGCGCCCCGTCGCTTCGTGCTTGTTCATGTTTTTCACGTCTCCATCATAGGGAGCCGGCCTGTGGAAACGATGAAGAGAAAGTGAATAATCGATGAAGACGTGGGGGGCGAAGGCCCCAAGCCCTTTCGCTATAAGGGCACTAGGGGAAACGTCTTCCCGGTTGTATTCGAAGGCCCGGTGGGGGCGGACTAGGTTTTATCGAACGCCAGCAGGCGCACCTGCCCGATCAGGCCGGAAGGAGCCGGACCCCCGGCGACCTTTTTCTCCTGTGGATCGGGGAATCGGTTTCCGAAGCGCGCCCGCAGGGGACCCAGGTCCTGGTCGGGAAGCCCGAGAAACCGATTGAGCGGCAGGTTGACTACGATGATCTCGAGGCGGTTCAGCCCCTGTTGAAGCCCGGCCGTCGCCTCGATCTCGAGAGGCGGGGAATAGAGGATTCCGAGGGGGACCCCGTTCAGCCTGACTTCCGCCGCCTCGCGGATCTGCTCGAAAGCCAGGATGGCGCGGCGGGGAAGGGCGCCCTTCCAAACAAAGTTGCTGGAGTAGACCGCAGCTCCCGAGAAGAAACGCCCCCCGGGAAGCTCCGTCCAGGAGACTAGGCCGGCGAGTCGTGTTTCCGACGGCGCGTCCGGCCCGTCGAACCGGAGCGACCATGCGGAGCGGATCTCGATCATCCGGTCGGGCGCCGCCTGCCGCGTCGGCTCAGGCGGGGCCGTGCCCGGAGTTCGTCCCCAGGCGACGACGAAGATGGAGTTGCGCGCCGGGAGGAGGACTTCGGCCCGGCCACCCTTCGTCGGCAGCCTGCGCAGCGAACCGCTCTTGGCGTCCCAGGCCTCCAGCCGCGGCGGCGCTCCGGGCAGCCGGATCCCGAAGCGCGCTTCGTCGGTTCCGACATTGGCCAGGAAGTAGATGTCCCGGCCGCCCGCTTGCCGATGGACGAAGCCGACGTTGAGAGGCTTGCCGTCGAAGCGTATCTGGGGCTCGATCGTCCCGGCCAGGACCAGTCCGACGGCTCTCTCGTCCGGGACGAGCAGGGCCTTCCCCCGTCCGCAAGCATGCCATTCGTCAGGCTGCGGAGAGACGCCGAAGATCTTGTCCACGAGCTCCCGCACCCTCTGCGTTCCGGACTCGTCGTTCAACCCGGGCGCGGCGTCCGGGAGCCGCCGGCTGGCCACGATCGTCCCGCCGGCCCGGCAGAATGCCGCCAGCCTCTCCAGCGCTTCGGGGCTGATGCGCTCGAGGTTCGGCAGGACAACCGCTTCGAACCCGGCTTGTCCGACGACCAGGCGCTTCCCCTTGACCTCTCCCAGCCGCTGGAGGGCCCAGAAATCCAAGCCATCGTACTCGAACCCGGCCGAGACGAGCCCGTCCAGGAGGTCGGAATGGTGGCGCAGGGCGTTGGCCAGACCGAACTCGCTGGTCGGGGCGCCGGTCACGAGCCTGTCCTTGAGGGCAAAGTCGAGCAGCATCTGCTCGGCCGATCCGTCCGAGAAGATATCCTCGACCGGAAGATAGAGGCCGATCTTCCTGATCGGCTCACCCTGACGCAGCAGCCATTGGCAGCGATTGAGGTAGGCGGACAGGGCCGGGAAGAAGCGCCACTGGGGATTGCCGGGTCCCAGGATCGGGCCGAAATAGGGAAGCCATCCCGGTGCACCTGCGACGGCGGGAGAGTAAGGGACGTCGACCCCGGTCAGGTCATTAGCTCCGGCGAGGAAGGTCATGTCGCTGACGACCTTAAGGTCGCTCAGGCTGTCGCCCAGCCGGTTGGGGATGCCGGCCCAGGTCCAGGCCTCAGCCCCGACGATGTTCCGCCCGGCCATGCGGGCCATGGAGGCCGCATAGCGCTGGACGCAGTAGCCGCGCCACTCGTAGTGCTCGCCGGTCGGGATGGCCATCGAGCGGGCCGCAGTCATGGGATTGGGCGGCGTCCCGTAGGCCTCCATCTCCAGGACGAGGCCGCGCTTTTCGCACCAGCTTCCCAGAGGCTCGATGAAGCGCTCCTCGAGCAGCTCGGCCAGCGTCCGCCAAAAATCGAATCTCAGGCCTCTCCGTGCCGCCGAGGCGTCGTCAAAGAGATCCGGCAGGCGGGGGATCAGGTCGTACCCGCGGCGCCTGTGGAACTCCTCCGGCAAATCGGCGGCCCAGTTTGAGCGGTAGACCTCCAGGCTGTCGCAGCCGAGGCCGCTGGTCAGTCCGGGCGCCGCATCCAGCAGCGGCNNTCCAGGGCCGCCCGGTCGAAATGGCTCAAGACCTGGCCCTCGCCGCCGTAGGAGGCGCGCTTGACCTGCTGGTCCGTCGGCCCGGATAGGAAGGCCGTCAGACCGTGCGGCAGGGGATCGGGAAGACGGCCCGCCCTGGCCGCTTCCGTCACGTCTTCGCCGCCCAGGAAGGCGGCCACGACCTTATCACCTGACGCCGTATTCAGGATCTCGGCGGGCGGAGAGGATCCAGCGGCGGCGCGAACCGGCCGCAGGCGCAGGGCCGCGTCCTCCGGCCCGACCGCGGGCCCGCCGAAGGGCCAGCCGGTCCCGGTGTTGACCGTGAGGCGCAGGCCGAGCTCC
>DFYJ01000104.1 GCA_002383325.1 Candidatus Aminicenantes bacterium UBA4085 | reverse complement strand
GGTGCCCTCGCTCAACCTGTGGATCCTGTCCGGCCGCGAGGGCAAGTCCGCCGTCAGCGGCGTCGACGCCCCGGCCCAGACGACCCAGGCCCCGGCCGACCCGACGGCCAAGGCGCCCGAGGCCAAGCCCCAGTCCAACGCGGCCGGCGCCCAAACGCCCGCCGACAAGCCGGCCGAGAAGCCCGCGGACAAGGCCCCGGCCGCGACGACCACGCCCTCAACGACGCAGCCGGCTCCCCCGCCGGCCGCCAAGAAATAAGCGCCCCGCGCGACCTNNCCGAAGTGGTGGAATTGGCAGACACGCCAGCTTGAGGGGCTGGTGGGCCTAACGGCTCATAGGGGTTCGAGTCCCCTCTTCGGCATTCCTACCTCTCGCCAGTCTCATCCCCTCGGCATCCGCGGGGCGGCCGGCTTCATTCCGAATTCCTTGGGCGGTTCGGCTCCCAGCAGGTGCTTGACGAAGTAGTCCCAGCGCCGCCGGACCATATAGGGCTCGTTGCCGAAGCCATGGCTGCGGTTCGGGAAGAGGATCAGGTCGAAGTCCTTGTTGGCCTTGATCAGGGCATCCACCACCAGCAGGGTCAGATAAGGCGGCACGTTGCCGTCCATCGTCCCGTGGGCCAGCAGCAGCTTGCCCTTGAGGTTGGCGGCGTGGTTCTGGTTGGCCTGGTCGTCGTAGCTCGTTGTCCCGTCGGGTTTCTTGGTCAGCAAGCCCTGCCACTTCTCGCCCCAGTCGTCCTCGTAGCCGCGCTGGTCGTGGTTGCCGGCCTGTGACACCCCGACCTTGAAGAAGTCGGGATAGCGGAACATCGCGTCGCAGGTCGCGTAGCCGCCGCCCGAGTGGCCGTAGATGCCAACCTGGTCGAGGTCCAGCCAAGAGTATTTCGCGGCCAGCTGCTTGACCGCTGCGATCTGGTCGGGCAGAGTGTTGTCGCCCATGTTGGCGTAGTAGAAGTCGTGGAAGGCTTTGGAGCGGCCCGGCGTGCCTAGGCCGTCCAGGTGGATGACGATGAAGCCCAGCTCTGCCAGGGCCTGGGCATCGCCCCGTGCGGGGCCGAAGGCCCGGGTGCCGATCGTTCCCGACTGGGGGCCGGGATAGATGTAGACTACGATTGGGTATTTTCGGCTCGGATCGAATCCGGTCGGCCTGAACATCAGGCCGAAAAGATCCGTAGCGCCGTCACGGGCCTTAACGGTAAAGGGGATGCAGGGCTTCCACCCGGCGGCCAGGAGCGGCCCGATGTCGACCTTTTCAAGAATCAAGATCAGCTTGCCGTCGGCTCCGCGCAGGACGGCCGTGGCCGGGACATCAGGCTTCGAGTGGGCATCCACGAAACAGCGCCCCGTCGGCGAGAGGGTGACTTCATGATCGGCGTCCTCGGGCGTCAGCAGGGCCAAACCCTTGCCGTCGAGGCCGACCTTGTAGAGATGGCGGAAGTAGGGGTCACGGCCCTTTTCCCGGCCTTGGGCCAGGAAGAAGACCTGGCGGGCCTTCTCGTCCAGGCGAACGATCCGGGTGACCAAGCCTTCGCCGGTCGTCACCTCGTTCTTGAGCTTCCCCGTTCTGGCATCGTAGAGGTAGAGCCGGCCCCAGCCGCTCCTCTCCGAGAACCACAGGATCTCATCCGAGGCTCCCAGGTACCGCCACAGGGGATCGGTATGCCCGGACTCGAAGTAGGTGTCCGTCTTTTCCTCGAAAATGTCCCGGACATCCCCCGTTTCCAGATCGGCCGCGCGAACCGTGGCGACCTTGTGGTCGCGCGTGCTGGAGATAAAGACCATCTTCGAACCGTCCGGGCTCCACTGGACGTCCTCGAAGACGCCGCCGCCGGACTTGATATCGTCGGTGGAGGTGGAGCGGTGCTGATCCGCGGGCATCTTCAGCCGCACCACCCGCGGGCCGTCGAGGTGGATGACCACCCGCTGGATGGTCGTCACCACATCGTCGCCCGGGAGGGGATATTTCCAGGCCTGCAGGACGGGGTGGCCGACCTTCGTCTCGACCAGGTACATCTCCCCCACGCCGCGCTGGTCCTGTTGGAATGTGGCGATCTTCTTGGAATCGGGCGACCACAGCAGGACGGGCCGGTCGCTGCGGGACCAGCCGGCGTTGTCGGTGGCGTAGCCGAAATCCTTGACCCCGTCGGTTGTCAGAGCCCGTTCGACTCCTGTCCCGGCTGCGCGAAGCCAGAGATCGTCATCCTTGATGAAGGCCGTCCATCTGCCGTCGGGGGACGTCGCAGCGGAAGCGCCGAAACCGCCCATCGGGCCGGGTGCGGGCGCCGGCGCGGCGGCCGTGGCTTTGTCCTCACGGCAGACGGCTCCCTGGACGTCATAGATCCAGCGCTTGCCTTCGGCCGCAAAAGAGATCGTTTTGCTGTCAGCGGCCATGGCGATAGAGGCGAAAGGCAGTTTCCCCGGCTCGTACGCCTTGCCCGCGGCCTTGGACAGCGCGGCCGCCAGCTTGACCGCGTCGAAGGCCGGGGCTTTACTCTTCTTGACCGGATCGACCAGAACAAACTCGGCCGCCCCGGGGGCGGTGGAGACCCGGTACCAGAACCGGTCGCCGGCCAGCCAGACCGGGCGCACCCCGGACCGCAGGACAAGCGGCGCGACGCCCGCGGACATCATCTTCTCCGCCCTGGCGTAGTCGTCGGCCGTCAAGGCGGCCGGCTTCCAGGGCGTCTGGGCCGAGGCGGAGAGCACGGCTCCGCTCGCCAAAATGAGAATCCATGAAAGAAACACGGGCATGGAGCGCTTGGTCATGATCCGCCTCCTTAGACCGGTCGTTCGGACGCGGCGAAAGCATAGTCATCCCGCCCGGAGGGTGTCAAGCCGGGCGGTGATCGTCCGCTCGGGACACAGATCCCGACAGGGCGGATGAATTCGATCCCGTCGCGGGGCGCTTAGAGCCCTTCCCAGCGGGCCATCTTGCCCCGCAGATAGGACTTCCGTTCCTCGAAGATTTCGGCCTGGCGCTCGATGACGGCCTCGGCCTCCTCCCCGCTCATGCCCTTGACCTCCTCGACGTAGGCGGCGGTGCGGCCGAAATAGAGGGGCAGCATGATGGCGACCAGCTGGTGACGGTTGCGCAGCCAGTTATGGAAGGTGTAGGCGAAGTCATAGACGATCCCGGCCCACAGCTCCGGACCGAAGACGACCGGTTCGCCCGGAGCCTTCGGACGGCAGGCCCCGGTCAAAGATTCGAAGTGCTCGGGAGCCAGGATCTCCCGGTAGAGGGAGGCGAACTGCTCGAAACCCTCCCGGAACTCGCGGGCCAGGCGTCCCTCGTTGACCGTCAGGGGCGGAACATCCGTCCGCCCCTCCAGGCCCGGGAACAACGGCACATCCTGGGAGCCTTGGACGGGAGTCCAGTGGGACTCATAGTCGCCCATCATGAAGAATAGGGTGGAAACGACCTGGCGGAACATCATCTCCAAATCCGCCCCGGGATCCTTGGCGTCATGGATCTTGACGCCCAACCCGGCCTGGCCGATCCGGCCCGCCTCGGCCAGGGCCACCGTCGTCATCCAGATATCGATGCCGAAGCGGGCGATATCCGTCATCCAGACGTCCTTGCTCAGGTAGATCTCGGCCATCCGTCCGGAAAAGCCGAAATCGCCGCCGATCGGCTGCCGGATCCGGCGCCCGTAGAGGGCCCGGGTCATGGGGTAGACGATGTGGTTGGTGATCGTCCCGTCGTACTTGTGCCGGGCGTACAGCGGGGCGACAAAATCGACCCTGTCCTCCAGGATCGGTCCGACCAGGGCTTTGACCCAGTCGGGGGTGATGCTGCGCAGGTCGGCATCCACGACCGCCACGGAGCGGGCCTTCATCAGCCGGGCGGACTCGAAGACGGCCCGGAAGGAGGTCCCCTTGCCGGGCAGGCCGCGGTAGATGAAGATGAACCGACGCACATCCGCCGGGCAGGCAGCCTTCTCGGCGGCGACCCGGGTGTCGTCCGTGCTGCCTCCGTCGGAGACCAGGATGGCCTTCTTCAGGCCGGGGAAGTCGCGGCTCAAGCCTGCGGCGACCTGTTCGACCACAAGGCCGATGGTGTCTTCATTGTTGTAGCAGGGTATGCCGACCAGGACGTCGATCGGGCCGCCTTGATGCATCCAGCCGGCGACCCGCTCCCGCAGGGCCGACTCGTAGGGCTTGAAGGCCATGGACATTCCTCCTTCATTCGTTATCGGCCGCAACCAGGTCCCTCAGCTCATCGAGGAAGCGGGGGTAGGCGGCGGTGATGCGGTTCCAGTTGGGCAGCATCCGGGGACCGACCGGCTCCTTGAGGAAACGGTCCGAAGCGGCTACAAAGGCCTTGAAGAAGATCTCGACGTAGGTCTCCTCGTCGTGGCGGTCGAATTCAAAGTCGTTGATCATGGCCTCCGCATGGTAGTTGGCGATCAGATCTTCGGCGACCTTGAGGTAGTTCTTCTGAATGGTCTTGAGGATGCCGAAATTGAGGACGACGCCTTCGGCGGCCAGATTCTTGAGGACGTTGGTCGAGATGTCCAGGACCATCTTGTGCAGGCCGGCCCCGGCATCCTTGGCCGACAGGGATTGGTGCTTGTGGTCGTACTTCTCGGCGATCTCGACCTGGCAGACGCGCTTGGTGGCGATGTTGCGATAAACCTCGTAGAGGGTCGTCACTTCCAGGCCCCAGTCGCCCGGGAACCGGATGACCCGGGTCAGGTCGATGTCCAGGGCGAACTCGCCGGCCAAGGGATAGCGGAAGGCATTGAGGTAATGGATGAAAGGGTGGGCCCCGATGACGTTCTCGACGGCCTTGAACAGGGGCAGGATGAAAAGGCGGGTAACGCGGCCGTGCAGCTTATGGGTGTAGCGGGCGTAGTAGCCCTTGCTGAAGAGGAACGTCAGGTTCGGATTGGCCACCGGGTAGATCAGCCGGGCCAGCATCTCCTTGTTGAAGGTCTTGATGTCGGAGTCGTGCAGGGCCAGGATCTTGGCTTCGTCCTGGGCCAGGGCCAGGCCGAAGGATGTCCAGCAGGACTTGCCCTTGCCGTCGGGGCCCAGCCAAAGCCCGCCCGCCTCCAGCCGGGTGAAAAGCTTGCGCAGCCCGGGGTTGTCCATCCACAACACGGTGAAGGGGATAGGATGTCCGCGGAGCAACGCCCTGGCCTCGCGCATCTCCCGGGCCGTGGCCCCGCCAAGGGCCACGATGATGCGGTTGACGAAGCGGACGTCGCGGTAGACGTCCAGGATGCCCTGCATGGCCGGACGGACGAAATCGCTGTGGAGGGCCGGGATGATCACCGTTGTCCGATCGGTCTTCCCGATCTGCTCCAGCTCGGCCTCGATCTTGGGAAAGCCGCGGTCGCCGAGGATGTGCAGCGTGGTGATGACGCGCTCCTGGTAGAAGTCGGACATGTCTTACCTCCCTTGTCGGATGATGTCGAGGACCGCCTCCGCCCAGCCCGCCGGGCCCGGCCCGGGAGCGAGGATGGCCCGGGGCAGGGCGGCCCGCAGGCCCGGATCGAAAGAGCCGTCGGGGCGCGGCATCAGGACGGCTAAGTCCGCCTTGGCCAGCATAGGCAGATCGTTGGCCGAATCACCGAGAGCGACCGTCCTTGACCCGCCGGACGCGGCATAATGCGACAGGAGGCGGTCGAAAGCGGTCCCCTTGTCGGCAGGGCCTTTGAGATGCGGGAACAGCCCCCCTCCCACGACGGCCAGGCCCGCCGCCTCGGCTTCAGACCGCAGGAGCTCGAGGGCCGATCCATCTTCCGGAGGGACGATCAGGGGGAGATCGAAGCGGCGGCGCCGGGCCTGGTCCGCTTCCCCAAGAGGCAGCCCTGTGGCGGCCGCGACCTCTTCCACCGTCAGATCGCCGAACGTCCGGATGTCCGTCCCCCGCGAACGGTTGAAGGCTTGGAGGAAGCCCGTCAACCGCCGGACGGAAACCCCGAGATCCCAGCGGAAATACTCTCCGTCCCCGACCGAGCCTGGAGGCGGGGCCAGAGCCCGGTGAACGGCCAGATAGGCGGCTCCCCCGTTCTCGACGGAGAACGACTCGCCGGTCGCCAGGACCCGGACGTAGCCAAGGGTCTCTTCGGCCGTCTTGCTGGTCATAAGGACGAGCGGGATGCCCTTGGCCCGCAACGTCTCCAGGGCCGGCCGGGCCCCGTCGAATCCGAATGTCCGGACGTCCAGCAGGGTTCCGTCCAGATCGGAAAAAAGAATGTATCTTCGGCCGGCCATTTGCGAGACGGCGGATCCGCGGCGCGGATCCGGGAATCGTCATCATCCGAAGGCGCGGGAGCGACGGCCCGCGATTCGGGCTGCCCCCAGGCCATTCTAGCCGACGGGCTTGTCGGCGGTCAAACTTTTCTTCAAACGGATTCAGGCTTTGGATGCCACCCAGAGCGAAAAGTCCGTCTCGCTCATGGCCCCCGAGGCGCGGCCCATCTCGAATCCGCCCTTCATGACCACGAACGTCGGTACGGCCTGGATCTTGAAGGCCGCCGCGAGCTCGCGGTGGCTCTCCGTCTCGATCTTGAGGACCATGAGGCTTCCGGCCCGCCGCCTGGCCAGGCTCTCCAGGATCGGAGCCATCACAAGGAAGAACGAATACGAATAGCAACACGGCCTCATTCAGGCCTTCTCCCGTACCAACCGCGTCCTCAACGCC
Source organism: Candidatus Aminicenantes bacterium UBA4085 (assembly GCA_002383325.1). GTDB lineage: Bacteria > Acidobacteriota > Aminicenantia > Aminicenantales > UBA4085 > UBA4085. The sequence goes on along the minus strand of DFYJ01000104.1, from coordinate 5,960 downwards.
ACCAAACCCCACGGCCAGATCCTTGATTTTCGCCAGCAGCAGGCTGCCGTAGACGCCGCCGTCATCCTTTTCTCCGGCGTCGATAACAGCACGCAAGCCCGCGAAATTTGGCTCGTGGAGCCCGCCCCCAAAGTCATCGAGAAACTCAAGGCTGCGCTCGACCAACTCGACGACTTCATGCAATCGCAGGGGCTCGAAGCAAAGCCCGAGTCCGTTCCCGCCCTACGCGGCGATGAGGCCCGCGCCGCCTTCATCGAGCGCTTCCGCGAGGTCCAGCGCCTCAAGACCCAACTCGACCAATACACCGACCTCACGCCCGAGGCAGAAGCCGCCATCGAACAGCTACTGCCCAGGGATCAGCTCAACGCCTTCCGCGGCGTCTACCTCGAAACCGCTCAGCGGCTCCGCGCTGAGCAGGGCAAGATCGGCGCCGCAACCGACATCGCCGTGGATCAGCTCGACTTCGAGTTCGTCCTCTTCGCCTCCGCCGACATTGATTACGACTACATTATGGCCCTGCTTGCCCGGTTCTCCAACGAGGCCCCGGGCAAACTGAAGATGAGCCGCGAACAGCTCATCGGTCTCATCCAGGCCGACGCCAAGTTCATGGACGAGCGCGACACCATCATCGACTATGTCCGCACTCTCCAGGCCGGCCAGGGTCTTGACCAGAAGGAAATCGAAGCCGGCTTCCGCCGCTTCCGCGACGAGCGCCTGGCCGCCGAACTCGCCGCCGTCGCGCAGAAGCACGACCTCGCCCCCAACCGCCTCCAAACCTTCGTTGACGCAATCCTCCAGCGNNCTCCAGCGCATGGTCTTCGATGGCGAACAGCTTACGGAACTCCTCAAACCCCTCGACCTCGGCTGGCGAGCCCGCCGCGACGCCGAACTCGCCCTCATGGCCGACCTCGTACCCTTGTTGAAGAAGCGTGCCGCGGGGCGTGACATCTCGGGACTCAGCGCCTATGAATCGTAAGAACTCCAAGGCCAAACAGACCCGCATCGAAGTCCAAGGCACCTCTATCGCGATTGTGCACCGCGATAACCAAGACTTTATCTCCCTGACAGACATCGCCAAACGCAAGAACCCCGAACATTCGGACGACGTGATTCGCAACTGGCTGCGCAGCCGCAGCACCGTAGAGTTTCTCGGCGTATGGGAGCGGCTCAACAACCCCGGTTTTAATCCCGTCGAATTCGACGGGATTAGAATCCAGACCGGCCTCAACAGTTTTGTTCTTACCCCCAAACAGTGGCTCGAAAAGACCGGCGCTATCGGACTCCGCTCCAGCGCCGGCCGCTACGGCGGCACCTACGCCCACAAGGACATCGCTTTCGAGTTCGCCTCTTGGGTTTCCGTCGAGTTCAAGCTCTTCTTGATCAAGGAGTTCCAGCGGCTCAAGGATGATGAGAACGACCGCCTCCAGCTCGGCTGGAACCTCCAGCGGACCCTGGCGAAGATCAACTACCGCATCCACACCGATGCAATTAAAGAGACTCTCATCCCGCCCGCCGTTACTCTGGCTCAGGCCAACCTCGTGTACGCCAGCGAGGCCGACCTGCTCAACGTCGCCCTCTTCGGCCGGACCGCGAAACAGTGGCGCGACGCGCACCCCGACGCCGAGGGCAACATCCGCGACCATGCGCCCCTTGAGCAACTCGTCGTCCTCACCAACCTCGAAAGCCTCAACTCCGTGCTCATTCGTCAGGGTCTTCCCGCGCCGGACCGACTGCTCCGGCTCAACGAGATCGCCATCACCCAGATGCGCACCCTGCTCACCGAGCCCAACGTGAAACGGTTGAAAGCATGAGGACAACAGACACCAAACCCACGCTCACGCCCAAGCTGCGCTTCCCGGAGTTTCGGGATAGGCCGACGTGGGAAGCCAAGCTGGGCGATGAACTCTTCGATCAAATCAACAACCGCGAAGCGCCGGCAGGGCTCCCGATTCTCGCCATAACGCAGGAGCATGGGGCCATCCCGCGGGATGCCATCGATTACCACGTTTCTGTGACTGATAAGAGTGTCGAAACCTACAAGGAGGTCTTGCCCGGAGATTTCATCATCAGCCTAAGGTCCTTCCAAGGTGGCATTGAGTACTCCGAGTATCACGGGATATGTAGCCCGGCTTACGTCATCCTACGCAAGAGGACGGAGCTCGCGGACCTATTCTACAAGTATCTTTTCAAGTCGCACCGCTTCATCCTGCAGCTCACCAAGAACCTCGAAGGACTGCGCGATGGGAAAATGATCAGTTACAAGCAGTTCTCGGAATTGCTCTTGCCTGCACCCTCTCCCCCCGAACAACACCAAATCGCCTCCTGCCTCTCCTCCCTGGACGACCTGATCGGAGCCGAAAGCCGGAAACTCGACGCGCTCAAGGCCCACAAGAAAGGCCTCATGCAGCAGCTCTTCCTCTGCGCAGGCGAAACTCGTCCACGCTTCCGGTTTCCGGAGTTTCAGGATGCGCCGGAGTGGCAGGAGAAGACTCTGGCCGATGTGTGCGGGATGCAGGCCGGAAAGTTTGTGCATGCTGCGGAAATCAAGGATCAACCCGCGAACGGACGTTTCCCTTGTTACGGCGGTAATGGTCTGCGCGGCTACACCAACACGCATACACACGAAGGAGTTTATCCTCTCGTAGGCCGACAAGGTGCGCTCTGCGGCAATGTGAAACTTTGTACCGGAAAGTTTCACGCCACGGAGCACGCAATCGTTGCCAGCCCGAAGAAGGGTATCGACGCGGTCTGGCTGTATTACGCATTGGACCTGCTGAAGCTAAATCGTTTCGCAACCGGACAAGCGCAACCCGGGTTATCGGTCGAAGTATTGGGAAATGTTGCGCTTGCGGTTCCGGAGCAGGAAACCGAGCAACACCACATCGCCGCCTGCCTCTCCTCCCTCGACGACTTGATCACCGCCCAAGCCGACAAGGTCGAATCCCTCAAGGCCCATAAGAAGGGGCTCATGCAGCAACTCTTTCCGTCCGCGGCGAGGGCTTTGGCATGAACGCTACACCGTTCACTGATCTAGCTTCCTTGGCCCAGCATTTGCGCCAGCAGTTGTTGAGCAAGAGGTCCATCCTCCTCTTTGCATACAACAGCGTCGGCAAGACTCGCCTTTCGACTGCCTTTAAGGACCTCGGTAAGAACGACGACGAGCGTGACACGCTCTATTTCAACGCCTTCACCAAAGACCTCTTCACATGGGACAATGACCTCGAGAATGACCGAGAGCGTGTGCTCAGACTCAACCGCAGTTCCAGGTTCTTCGCCGGCCTGGGCGAGTTGGAGATGGACAATCGCATTCGCCCTCTACTGAACCGCTACGCGGACTTCGATTTCAAGATAGATACGACGGAGTGGGAGGTGAGTTTCTCCCGCGAAGTCCAAAACGGCGACACTCTCACCATCGTGGAAGACATCAAAGTTTCCCGAGGCGAGGAGAACATTTTCATCTGGTGCTTCTTTCTTGCTATCCTTCAACTTGTGCTTGACGGTGCGAAAGCCTATGAATGGGTAGAATACGTCTACATTGACGACCCGATCTCATCCCTTGATGAGAACAACGCAATTGCAGTTGCCAACCACTTGGCCCAAATGTTGATCGAGTCTGACAAAGGGCCACCCACGGTTGTCTCGACGCATCACGCGCTGTTCTTCAATGTCCTGTGTAATGAGCTCAAGAAGAAGAGGGCACACATGTACCTTCTCCGGAAGGGGATGCCGCCGGACAACTTCTTCCTGCAGGACACGACCAGCAAGCCCTTCCTTCATCATCTTGCAACGTTGGTCGAACTCAATGAGCTTCAGAAGTCGGGCGCCCTGTATACGCACCACTTCAACATGATGCGACGCGTCATGGAGCAGACTGCAAACTTCTTCGGTTTAGAGGACTGGCACGAATGCATCAAGCCTGAGGAAGACGATCTGGACAGGACGGTGTACAAGAGGATGATCGACCTCATGAGCCACGGTGACTACTCGATTTACGAGCCGAAGGAGATGATGGAGGAGAACAAGAAACACTTTCGGAAGATCTTCCAACAGTTCATCGTCCAACATCCATTCAACCCCGCGCTGTTCTCCAAGGAACCCGCGCCAGGCGCCGCTCCCGCCGCTGCACCCGCACCCGCGGCCGAAAACAACACAATATGAACACAAACCACCAACAACTGGGCAAGACCCTCTGGGCCATCGCCGACCAACTGCGCGGAGCGATGAATGCAGACGACTTCCGCGACTACATGCTGGCCTTCCTCTTCCTTCGCTACCTTTCGGACAACTACGAGGCCGCGGCGAAGAAGGAACTGGGCCGGGACTATCCCGCCATCCCCGCCGGCGATCCTCGCGTGCCGCTGGCGCTCTGGTATACCAATAACCCCAGCGACGTGGTGGATTTCGAGAAGCAGATGCGGCGCAAGGTCCACTATGTGATTAAGCCGGATCATCTCTGGGCCAACATCGCCATCCTTGCGCGTAACCAGAGCACTGACCTGCTCGATACCTTACGCGACGGCTTCAAGTACATCGAAACAGAATCATTCGAGAGCACCTTCCAGGGCCTTTTCTCCGAGATCAACCTCGGCTCCGACAAGCTCGGCCGCACCCACGCCAACAAGAACAGCAAACTCTGCGACATCATCAAGGAGATCGCCAAGGGGCTCACCGACTTCTCCACAAACATCGACGCCCTCGGCGACGCTTACGAATACCTGATCGGCCAGTTCGCCGCCGGATCCGGCAAGAAGGCCGGCGAGTTCTACACCCCGCAGCAGATTTCGACCATCCTCTCCCGCATCGTCACCCTCGACAGCCAGGAACCCAAGACCGGCAAGGTGCCGCACCTCGGCAGCGTCCTCGACTTTGCCTGCGGCTCAGGCTCGCTGCTGCTCAACGTCCGCAAGCAGATGGGCCCGCACGGCATCGGCAGGATCTACGGCCAAGAGAAAAACATCACTACCTACAACCTCGCGCGCATGAACATGCTGCTGCACGGGGTGAAGGACACGGAGTTTGAGATTTTCCACGGCGACACGTTGACCAACGACTGGGACTTCCTGCGCGAAACTAACCCCGCTAAGATGCCCAAGTTCGATGCCGTCGTCGCCAACCCCCCGTTCAGCTACCGCTGGGAACCCAAGGAGGACATGGGCGACGATGTGCGTTTCAAGAACTACGGCTTGGCCCCAAAATCCGCCGCCGACTTCGCCTTCCTCCTGCACGGTTTCCACTACCTCGCGGACCAGGGCGTCATGGCCATCATCCTGCCGCACGGCGTTCTCTTCCGCGGCGGCGCCGAGGAGCGCATCCGAACCAAACTCCTCAAGGACGGCCACATTGATACCGTCATCGGCCTGCCCGCGAATCTTTTCTACTCAACGGGCATTCCGGTCTGCATCCTCGTCCTCAAGAAGTGCAAGAAGCCCGACGACGTCCTCTTCATCAACGCAGCAGAACACTTCGAGAAGGGCAAGCGCCAAAACGTCCTCAGCGAAGAGCACATCGACAAGATTGTCAGCTCCTACCAGCACCGCCATGAAGAACCTCGCTACTCAAAGCGCGTCTCGATGGAGAGAATCGCAGAAGAGGGCTACAATCTCAATATCTCCCGCTACATCAGCACAACAGTGCAGGAACCCGAGATCGATCTAGCCGAAACACACGCTGAATTGGATAAAATCGAAGATGTCATCCAGAAGGCGACGGCCAAACATAATGAATTCCTGAAAGAACTGGGGCTTCCTTTGCTTCCTTCGTCCGAATGAGGCACTTCATCCAGGGAAAGTCAGCCATCGCCGCGCTAACAGATCCCGTCGATTTGCGCTGTCGAGAGCTGATGCTCCTCAGTACCAGTCAATATTACCACGATGGTTTTTCCTACGAACTCTTCCTAACGCGCCAGCCGCTACGAATCCCTTCATCTGTGCAGCCGTCAGGCTTTGGATGCCACCCAGAGC
>DFYJ01000031.1:4009-14738 GCA_002383325.1 Candidatus Aminicenantes bacterium UBA4085 | reverse complement strand
TTCACCAAGGAGGACCCGACCTTCCGGACCCACGTCGACCCCGAATCGCACGAGACCATCATCCAGGGCATGGGCGAGCTGCACCTGGACGTCTACGTCGAGCGGATGAAGCGCGAGTACAACGCCGAGGTGGCCACGGGCAAGCCCCAGGTGGCCTACCGCGAGTCGATCACCCAGAAGATCGAGTTCGACTACACCCACAAGAAGCAGACCGGCGGCGCCGGCCAATACGGCCGGGTCATCGGGTACGTCGAGCCGCAGGCCGAAGCGCCCTACGAGTTCGTCGACCAGGTCAGGGGCGGGCGCATCCCGCGCGAGTTCATCCCCTCCTGCGACAAGGGCTTCAAGGCGGCTATGCGCAAGGGCGAGCTGATCGGCTTCCCCGTGATCGGCGTCCGGGTCGTCCTGACCGACGGCCAGTACCACGATGTGGACTCCTCGGACAACGCCTTCCAGGCCGCGGCCGTGGGCGCTTTCCGCGAGGTCTACCGCAAGGCCCGGCCCCAGATCCTGGAGCCGATCATGAAGGTCTCCGTCGAGGGGCCGGTCGAGTTCTCGGGCAACGTCTTCGCCACCATCAACCAGCGCCGGGGCATGATCGTCAGCTCGGTCGAGGACGGGGCTTTCACCCGGGTCGACGCCGAGGTGCCCCTGAGCGAGATGTTCGGATACTCGTCCCAGCTGCGGTCGCTGACCCAGGGCAAGGCCGAGTTCACCATGGAGTTCCTCAAGTACGGCCGCGTCCCGGCCGGCGTGGCCGAGGAGCTGACGGCCGCCTACGCGGAGAAGCGGCGGCAGGAAAACGCCTGAGCGGCGGCGCAAGGAGTCGATCGATGGTCAAAGAAGAGCTGATCAAGCGAAGCCCCCTGCGGGTCCTGGAAGAGGCTATTCACGGCGGCCTGGGCAAGGGCAATATCGGCGTCCTGGCCTCGCCCAAGGGCGTGGGCAAGACGGCCTGCCTGGTCCACATTGCCACCGACAAGCTGCTGCAGGGCCGGCCGGTCATCCACGTCTCGTACTCGAGCCGGGTGGACTACATCATCAACTGGTACGAGGACATCTTCAGCGAGCTGGCCAAGAAGCGCAAGCTCGAGTCGGCCGTGGACATCCACGACGAGCTGGTCAAGAACCGGGTCATCATGAACTTCAAGCAGGAAGGGACTAAGACCGAGCAGGTCCTGCGCAGCTTGGAGGCCATGATCTCGTTCGGCAAGTTCCACGCCGACGCCATCATTGTCGACGGCTACGACTTCGCTCTGGGCGCTTCCGACGACCTAAGCCGATTCAAGGCCTTCGCCGGGAAGCTGGGCCTGGAAGTCTGGTTCTCCGCCTCGCTCAAGGAGAACGGCGCTCCCCTCTACGGCGAGGGCGGGATGCCCGACCTGCTCAAGGACGCGGCCGCGTCCATCGACGTCCTGATCACGCTTCACGCCGTGGGCGACCACGTTGAGCTGCGGGTGGTCAAGGACGGGGATCACCCCGCGCCCGGCGTGCTGAAGCTCAAGCTGGATCCCAAGACGCTCCTCATCATGTAGGAAGGGCTCGGGGTATGGGAGGAAAACACGCTCACGCTCCCAGCGAGAGCGTTCGCTCCGCCGACTCGGTCGCTCCTCCCGCCCTAGGGCGGGAGACCGTGCCCGCTCCCTCGTCGATGGGTTTTCCCTCCCATACCCCTCGCCCTTTAGGAAGAAAGCCCGGATACCGCATGATTTCCACCGCCATCGGGATCGCCCTGTTCACACTCGCACCGGGCGCGCAGGGGCAGGCCATCAGGGTCACGGACGATGTTGGCGTTGTCTTTTCCCTCCCCACGCCGCCGTCCCGGATCATCTCCCTGGCCCCCAACGTCACCGAAATCCTTTACGCCCTCGGCCTGGGCGACCGCGTCGTCGCCGTGACCCGCTACTGCGACTTTCCCGAAGCGGCCAAAGCCAAGCCCCGTATCGGCGGCCTGCTCGACCTCGACTTCGAGCGGATCAAGGCCTTTTCGCCCGACCTGGTCATCGCCTTCCGCGGCAATCCGTTGAACGCCCTGACGCGGCTCCGCGATCTGGGCACGCCGCTCTTCACCCTGGACATCGCCGGCGGCCTGGACGCCGTCCCCGGCCTGATCGCCAAGATCGGAGCGGTCACCGGGAGGACGCCGCAGGCGGAGGCGCTCACGGCCGCCCTGCGGGCTAAAGAAGGCGCCGTCACGTCGGCCCTGGCCAGCGTCCGCGAGACGCCCCGCGTCTTCCTCAGCCTGCAGGGCTCCGGCCTGTGGACTTTCGGCAAGCCCAGCTACTTCAACGACCTGCTGCGGCGGGCCAAGGCGGTCAGCATCACCGGTTCCATCGACAAGGCCTGGTTCGAATACGGGCGGGAAGCCCTGCTGCGCGACGACCCCGACGCCATCGTCATCCTGGCCCAGTCCGAGGACGATTTCCGCGCCGCCGTCCGCTGGTACAAGGCCCAATCGGGCCTGGGGCGCTTGCGGGCCCTGCGCGAAAGCCGCTTTCTCTTCCTCGATCAGAACGCCGCCAGCCGCTTCGGCCCGCGCCTCTATGACACCGTGGCCGACCTGGCCCGGATTCTCCATCCCGAAGCCTTCCCAGCGCTGTCCGGGCGCTGAACCCGCCGGGGGCCCTTTTCGTACAAGGGAATGACGGTGTTACAATGAGCGCTCCGATGGTCACCCTCTTCTATGTCAAGGACGTGCGCGGCGCGCATCGCCTCTTCTCCAGCGAGCCTGTCGGACTGGCGGCCAAGCCCTCCAAGGTCAAGGATGCCTGGGAGCTGGCCAAGCGCAAGCTGATGCTGCTGCCCCAGCGGACCTTGCGGCAGGAGCAGGCCCTGGCCCGGGCCCTGCGCATCGCCGAGCCTGCGGTGCGCATCCTGCACGGAGCGGAGGACGCCAAGCACCTCAATCTCAAGTTCAAGTTCTTTCTCAACCGGGTGCGCGGCCGGCGCCTGGCCATCCTCATCGGGGAGCTCATCCTCGTCCCGCCTTCCGGGCTGGTGGCTTTCCTGCCGGGACCGAATGTCGCCTTCTACGCCCTGGCCCTGCTCATCCTGACCCACTGGCAGTCCTTCCGCGGCATCCGCCACCTTCTCAAGAAGGAGCTCGTTTACGAGCTGTCGCCCGGGCTCGAAGCCTGGGAGGATGCGGTCGAGGAAAAGCGGGAGGCCGACTACCCGGCCCTCATCGAGGCGATCGAGAAAGAGCACGGCCTGACCGGCCTGAAGAAAGTGCTCTGGAAGTAGCCCCCGACGCGGTTCCGGCGGTTGCCTTGGCCGCCCATCCAGCGAGATTATTCCCTGGTTTTTCTTTTAAAGCGCCTCTACTCGGAATGGAGAGCGCGAAAAGAGGGGAGATCCCAGGGGATCCCCCTCCCGTTCAAATACCTCTGAAGCTCGTCACTTCTTGCCGTCGGCCTTGGATCCGCACCCTTCGGTGCCGCATTCCTTGGCGGCCTGCCCGCCCTTTTCCGTCTTGCCCATCTTTTCGCCGCAGCCGCCTCCCCCGTGACACGTTTTCGCGCCGTGGCCCATTTTAGCCCCATGGCCCGGGCCGGAGCCGCAGCTCAGGCCCTCGCACTTTTGTTCAAGGGCTCTCTTCTGCTCGTCCGTCAACAGGCCGGCGATGGCGATCTTGTGCGCCAGGCAGCTCTTCTGAAGGTCCGCGTTAGCCTTGGCGATCTCATCGATCTTGGCTTCGAGATTTTTTTGAGCGGCTTTTTCGAGCTTCAATTGGCGCAGCTCCAACTGCCGCGTCTTCAGGGCCGCCTGCAGCTGAATCTGGGCTTTCTGATGCTCGACTTTAAGCTTCGCGATCTTGGCCGTCTGATCGGGAGTCAAGTTGGGCAGGACGCACCCTTTTTCGCCAGCCCCTTGTTTGGCTGTTTGAGCCAGCAAGGGGATCGTCAAAACAAGGGCCAGCCCCGCGATCATCGCCACCGTCCATCTCGTCCGTTTCATATGGGATTCCTCCTGGGAATAGATTACCGCCCGAGTTCCTGGCGACAGTCCGCCGGGCCGACGGATGCGCCGTCGCGGTCCGCACCGTCTGTACGGGTGCAAATGTGGTCTTCGATGAGCCGGAAGAATTTTTCCTTCTGCTCGTCGGTCAAGACTTCCTTTTCCTTGAGAATATTCTCCACAGCCTTCTTCTGGATCTCCGCCTGGAGCCGGCTGATTTCATCGATGAGCTTGTCGAGCGTCGTGCCGTCAGGCGACTCCCCCTTCAGCTCTTCGACCAGCGCCAATCGTTTTTCCCGCATCCGTTCCTGGACGACGCTGATCTCGGAATCGAAGGCGAACCGAAATTCCATGATGCACTTCTCCTGCTGTCCATTCAGGCAGAGCTGCCGCCCGAAGGTCTCCGCAAGAACGGCGCCCTCGGCCGGACGGCCCCCGGGTTCGCGGACCCAGCGGTTGTAGGCGAAGGTCAACAGCGCCGACACATTGACAACGATGAGCAACAGGAGTGCCAGCCTTCCCATCTTCTTCATTCGAGGCCTTCTCTCATCGAATTCTGAGAATTCTGACGTTTGACGTAAAAGTCGGCGATCGAACCCGGCGGGATGCTTTCGAAGCTATCGAGCCATTGACCAGCCCAAAACAATTCGGGAGGGGAAAACGTTCTATCCCTCCGCCCCATCTCATAACCGGCGAATATACCTCCCAGAAAGATGGCCGCGATGATCGCTGGCCTGAGGAATTGCCGGGCTATCGCGAGAGCGCCCATCCGGCCGGACCGGGGCTTCTCTCCGGTCTCGATCATCTCGATTAGCCCGAAGAGGAAAGCCGGGGAAGGACGGAGATCCGGGGGAAGGGCAGGGCCCTCCCAAGCTTCCGAAAAACGTTGCACGAGCCAAGCACACTCCGGGCAGGAAGTCAGATGATCCTTGACCCGGGAAAGCACCGCCCCGGAAAGGTCTTCCTCGACGACGGAGATCAAATGGCGCCGGATGAAGGCGCAAGCGCCGTTCCGGCCTGGCTTGTCTGTTTTCATCTTCATACCTATAGACACGCTTTGGGGATTAAAACTTGCGGCCCCGGCCGGCCTGTGGGAACAAGGGCGAGAGTTCCTTTTGGAGGTTGCGTTTGGCCCGGTGGAGGCAGGATTCAACGGAGGCCAAGGATACTCCCATGATGGCGGCGATCTCCTGATAGGAGCGACCGTCGAATTTGTGGAGAACGAGCATGGTCTTCTGTTTCTCGGGCAGAGAAGCGACCGCTCTCCGGACCAGCTCTCGCGCTTCGTTTACCAGCCAGGCGGACGAAGGATCGTCGCTTGCGGGCGCCGGGAAATCCGATCCGCACTCATACCCGGTCTTCAGCTCCCGTCCGAATTCGCTCCACGACCCGAATTTCTTGTTGTCGCGGTTGAAATTCCGGCAACGGTTGACAGCGATTCGATAAAGCCAGGTGGAGACGCTGCAGTCACCCCGGAATGTCGGGGCTGACTTATAGAGTCGAAAAAAAACGTCCTGGGCGACATCCTCGGCGTTCTGAGGGTGGCTCAGCAAGCGGGAGCAGAGGCCGAGGACCCGGCCTTGCAAGCGACGGACGAGGATTTTAAATGCTTCGATATCCTTAGACGCAGTCCGCCGCAGCAACTCCTCATCGTTCATCGAATCCAAATCTTGGATTTCGGCGCTCCTCTGGTTCGGATTGATAGACCTCCCCCCTGTTCATTAGACACCGCGGCCGCCTATAAACTTGTGCCTAGCGCAAATCTTGGGCGGCTTCTTCGCGCAACCGGCGGATGATCTCTGTAATGGCTTCCATATCGGGGAAGGAGATGGCCTTCTCGGGGCAGAGATTCTCGCAGTTGTTGCAGCCGACGACGTAGTCATAAGGATTTTGAACAAGGACAATCGTGCCGTCCTCGCTTCTGGCATAAACGCCATGAGGACAGAAATCCAAGCAAATTCCGCAGCCGTTGCGCCGATCGGCGGCGACGGAGGGAAACCAGGGAATTTGTTCCCGGGGAATCGTCTTGGGCATGAAGATGAACTCCTCCGCTCACCTCGACTTGTTCGGGCCGCCGGTGACGCCAACGGCCGGTTTGCCCTGCTCCGACTGGAAGGAGGGATCCCATTGAAATGTTTTTCATATGTTTCCTTCTTTCGACCCCGCGCCCTTCTTAATCCGATCAGGAACGCCACCAGAGGACGAGCGGCGGCGTTTGAAAATCAAACGGAACGTCCCCGGCATATCCGTCAGAGTGCCGTTCATGAGGTAGAGATAGGTCGTGATCCAATTGGCCAGGATCGTCGCGATCCCGAACAGGAACATGCCGACGCTCAAGAGGGCCCAGCCCGAGAAGATGTTGCCGACGACACATCCCGTGGCCAGGGCGGCGCCGACACCTACCAGAAATCCTCCGGCCGCGGCGGTCACGACCTGGCCAGGCGGCTTGGGCGCCAGCCGGATGCGGCCCGACAAGGAGGCCGCGGCCAGGGCGCCGAAGAAGAGACCGCCCGTGACCAGCACCAGCCACCAAGTGATCTTCTTGGCCCCGGCAGAAGCCTTGGCCGCGGCCGGGGGGGACGTCTGCGGGGAGGCGGAGGGAGGCCCCCAGACATGAACGAGCTGGTTATCCGTGACAAGCTCCTGGATGTTGAGGACTCCGTGGGTGACGCCGATAGGGTAGTTGCGCCCCGAGGCGGCCGAGGAGGCCAGCGACAAAGCCACCACGACGCCGATCCCCAGCCCCGCCTGCCAGGGCTTCCACGGCTTCGTCAACGCGGATCCCCCCGTCTTCGGATCAAAGCCGTCCAGAAGACGCGCAGCGGCCTTGCGGCGGAAAAGGAGAGCGAAGAGAACGGTTCCCGCGGAGAAGATCGCGGCCCAGGCCCAGAAGGGCAGGCCCGTCAGCGACGGCAGGGTCACGGGACCGCCGCTCGCTGATACTGATTTGACCGATTTAAAGACCCCGTTGATCATCGAGAACGGGCCGTGCTCGACGAAAGCGATTCCCGCGGGAATGGTCAGAAGCGCGACAATCGAGTTAAGGTTGCCGCCGGCCGCTTTGTAGAGGCAGCCGCTGATGCATCCGCCGGCCAGCACGGTTCCGGCCCCAAAGATCAGGCCGCCCAGGATGTAGCTTGCCCAAAGCAGGGGCTTGGGCGCCAGGATCACCAACCCCAAGGCTTGGGCCGCGGCGAAAAGGGCCATGGCCGTGACGACCGCCGTCCAGATACCGAAAGCCTTCCGCCCGTCGCGCATGAGCAGGACCTCGCTGAAGGCCGAGGCCCCGCAGAGATCCCCCTTGGCCAGGAAAAACCCGAACAGCTGCCCGACGGGAACGGCCGTCCAGACCCATCGCCGGGTCATCACGGCAGCAAGAAGAAATCCCGCCGCGGCCAGGACGTTCAGCCAAAACAAGAACCAACGCGGACGCCGGTCCAGCGCCTTTTCGGAAGAATTCATATGTGCCCTCTAGAAGATGAAGTTGAACACGAATCCGACCATCATGATTCCCGCGGCGACAATCCCAAAGAACGTGAGGAGAAGCGGGATTCTCAGCACCTTGCGAAGGATGACGGCCTCCGGAAAGGACAGGCCGATGACGGACATCATGAAAGCCAGGGCGGTGCCGAGCGAAGCGCCCTTCTCGAGCAGGGCTTGGACGATGGGGATGATCCCGGCCGCATTCGAATAGAGAGGCACGCCGACCAGGACCGACAGCGGCACCGACCACCAGGCGGACTTGCCCATGATTGAGGCCATGAAGTTTTCCGGGACATAGCCGTGAACGGCGGCGCCGACCGCGATCCCGATGACGACGTAGGGCCAGACCTTGCCGACGATTTCCCGGACCGCGGCCTTCCCCGCCGCGACCCGATCGGCGAAGGTGGTCCGGCCTTCTTCCAGGGAGGACACGCCGCCTTTCATCTCATACACCCACGGTTCGACCCATCTCTCCAGCCTCAGGCGCCCGATGACCCAACCGGCCATGATCGCGATCGCCAGGCCGGTGCCCATGTAGAGCAGGGCCGTCTTCCATCCGAACAGACCGAAGAGAAGGACGACGGCGACCTCGTTGATCATGGGCGCCGCGATCAGAAATGAAAACGTGATGCCCAGGGGTATGCCGGCTTCGACGAAGCCCAGAAACAGCGGCACAGCCGAGCAGGAGCAGAAGGGAGTGACGATGCCGAGGGCGGCGGCCATGACGTGGCCCAGGAAGAGCGAACGGCCCTCGAGCAGCTTTCGGGTCCGCTCCGGGGCGAAATAGGTCCGGATGATGCCGATCACGAAGACGATGAGGACAAGGAGCAAAAGGACCTTGGGGGTGTCGAAGAGGAAGAACCGGATCGCTTCAGCCAGATGTCCGCCCGGCTTCAAGCCGAGCCAGCCGAACGTCAGAGCATCGGAAATCCGAGCCAGGTTCGCATAGAGGGCAACCCAAACGCCTGCCAAAAGGACAGGCAGGACTAATCGGATGGGAGATCGTTGGGGCATGGTCGTTGACCTCTTGATTATATGAAAATATTATCATATACTAATTTTCTTCATGAGGTCAAGACGATGATCGAGATGCTGAAAGTTTTCAAAGCCCTCTCTGACCGTACCCGCCTGCGGATCATCCGGCTCCTGATGGTGCGGGAGCTCTGCGTCTGCGAGATGATGTACGTCCTGGGCCTGGCCCAATCGCGTCTCTCGCACCAGCTCCGCATCCTGAGGGACGCCGGCCTGGTCGAGGACACGCGGGACGGACAATGGATCATCTACCGGGTCTCGCCCGGGACCCGGGCCACGATCGCCGAGCTTCTGGCGGTCTTCGCGAAGGATCAAGCTCATCGCCCGGACGAGGAAACCGCGGACCGGAGGAAGCTGAAGGCTTGCCTGGAGAAGGGCTTCCGCAAGAAGAAGGCTCCGGCTGCCGAAATCGTGCGGGAAACATCGGGCTCCATTTAAAAATCAGAACAGGAGGATGATGTGGACATCAAAGTCTTGGGCATGGGCTGCGCCCGCTGCCATGATCTCGAAGAGCGGGTTCACAGGGCTCTGGACGATCTCGGAGCGGCAGCCGAGGTCGAGAAAGTCGAAGACATCCAGAAGATCATGACCTACCGGATCATGGCCACCCCCGGCCTGGTCATCGACGGCGTCGTCAAGTCCGCCGGCCGCCTGCCCTCCGTCGAGGAAATCAAAAACTGGCTTCAGGAGAAATGAAAACGATGAGAACGAAGCGTCTCTCTTCATGGCTCGGATGGGCCGCGCTTCTGGCCTTCCTTGCAGCCGTTCCCGCCGCCGCGGCCAAGATCCCGTCACGTCCCTGGTCGCCAGCCCAAACCCCATCGGCGGCCGACGGGACGGTCTTGGTCCCCGACAACCTGAACATCGACTTCTCCAAGCACCTCATCACCTTCCTTGAGCTGGGCGCGGACAAGTGCATCCCCTGCAAAGCCATGCAGCCGATCATGAAGGAGATCGCGGCCGAGTATAAGGGCCAAGTCCAGGTTATCTTCTATGACGTCTGGAAGAATCCGGAGCCCGGCCGCAAGTACGGCATTCAGCTCATCCCGACCCAGGTCTTCATCGACAAGAACGGCCAGGAGATCTTCCGGCACACCGGGCTGTTCCCCAAACCGGACCTCGTCAAATTCCTTAAGAAACAGGGTGTCCGCTGAGGGAACGCCGGCCATGAACGGCATTTTCGGCGACGTCGCCGTCCTTCTCCAGCACAATCCCTGGCTGGCGGTCGTCGCGGTATTCCTCGGCGGCGTCACCACGGCGCTCAATCCCTGCGTCCTGGCCATGATTCCCCTCCTGATGAGCGTCGTCGCGGGCAACCGGGAGACGACGACCTGGAAGCGATCGCTGGCTTTCTCCCTGTTCTTCGTCCTGGGCCTGGCCGTGACATTCACCGCTCTGGGCCTCATCTCGGCCCTTCTCGGCCGCATGTTCGGGGACATCGGATCTTTCTGGAAATACATCGTCGCCGCGGTCTGCCTGATCATGGGGCTTCACCTCTTGGGGCTCTTCCCCTGGAAGCTCGGCTTTTCATCAGGCCTTCAAGTCCGCCGGCGCGGCTTTTTGGGCGCATTCCTGCTGGGGCTTCTCTTCGGCGTCGTCTCGACCCCCTGCGCCGTGCCCGTCCTGGCCGTTCTGTTGGCCTTCGTGGCCGAGAGAGGCAACGTCGTTTACGGCGGCTTTCTCCTCTTCGTCTACGCTCTGGGCCATTCGGCCCTCATCCTCGTTGCGGGAACGTCCGTCGGCGCCGCCAAGGCCCTTCTGGAATCAAAGGGGGTGCGGAAAGCCCACGGCATCATTCAGAAGATCGCCGGCGTCTTGATCATCGCTATCGGCCTTTATTTCCTGTTCGGAAAATGACGCCGATGCAAGCGAATAAAGGGAAAGGAGATTCGCTATGACTCCCGGAAACATCCGCCTCAAGCTCCTAGACCGCTATCTGACCCTGTGGATCTTCATGGCCATGGCCATCGGCGTCGGCCTGGGCTACTTCGTCCCGGCCGTCGTCGGCTTCATCAACAAGTTCCAGTCGGGGACGACCAACGTCCCCATCGCCATCGGCCTGATCCTGATGANNCGCCCCTGGCCAAGGTGAAATACGAGGAGCTGGGCGACGTCTTCCGCAATGGAAAAGTCCTGGTTCTTTCCCTGGTCCAGAACTGGATCATCGGCCCGCTCCTGATGTTCGCCCTGGCCGTGATCTTCCTGCGCGGCTACCCCCATTACATGTACGGGCTGATTCTGATCGGGCTGGCCCGCT
>DFYJ01000031.1:0-3930 GCA_002383325.1 Candidatus Aminicenantes bacterium UBA4085 | reverse complement strand
AGATCGCCAAGAGCGTCTTCATCTACCTGGGCATCCCCTTCCTGGCCGGCATCATCACCCGGTTCACCCTGCTCAAGCTCAAGGGCAAGGCCTGGTACGAGACGAAGTTCATCCCCCGGATCAGTCCCATCACGCTCATCGCCTTGCTCTTCACCATCATCGTCATGTTCTCGCTCAAGGGCTCGACCATCGTCAAGATCCCGCTCGACGTCCTGCGGATCGCCGTTCCTCTCGTCCTCTACTTCGTGATCATGTTCCTGGTTTCCTTTTTCATGAGCCGGAAGATCGGGGCCGGGTATCCGGTCACGGCGACGCTTTCCTTCACGGCCGCCAGCAACAACTTTGAGCTGGCCATCGCCGTCGCCGTAGCGGTCTTCACCATCGGCTCCCAGGAGGCGTTCGCCGCCGTCATCGGCCCGCTCATCGAAGTGCCGGTGATGATCGGCCTGGTCAACGTGTCCCTCCGCCTCCGGAAGCGCTATTTCCCGGCCCGCCTGGCGGCGGGCGCTTAGGGCTGGGCCATGGGTGAAGGCGGACGGAACCGGGATGAGGCCGCAGCCCGTCCTGGTGCGGCCGGGAACGAGCGCCCGGCACCCCGCCGCTTCCTGACGGCCGGAGCCCGGGGCCGTCTGACGCTGCCGCCCGATCTGGTCAAAAAGCTCGGAGCCTCGGCGAGCTCCCGCCTGGAGATCCGCGAGCGCGAGAGCCGGATCGAGATCCGACCCGACATCCACAGCTTATCCCGTCTCTATGTGGAGCCGACGTCCCGCTGTAATCTGGCCTGCCGCACCTGCATCCGGAACACCTGGAAAGAGCCGCTGGGCGATATGCCCTGGCCCTTGTTCCAGCGGCTCGTCTCCCAGATCAAGGCCTTCCCCCATCTGGAGTCGGTCATGTTCGCGGGCTTCGGTGAGCCGACCGCCCACCCCGACATCCTGCGCATGATCCGGGCCGTCAAGCGCCTCGGCTTGCGGGCCGAGATCACGACCAACGGGACCCTCCTCGACGATCCGATGATCGACGGCCTGCGCCGGGCCGGGCTGGATGTCCTGTGGGCCTCCTTCGATTCCGCCGGCGAGGCCGGCTTCGAGGACATCCGGCGCGGGGCCAAGTTCCGGCCGGTCGTCGCCGCTCTGCAATCGCTCCAGGCCGGGAACGTCAAGAGCCGGCACCGCATCCAGGTCGGCCTGTCCTTCGTCGTCATGCGCCGCAACGTATCCGATCTGGAGGCCCTGGACGAGCTGGCCCGGCGGGTCGGCGCGGAGACCGTGCTGGTCAGCAACATCCTCCCCTACTCGGCCGAGATGGAGAAGGAGATGCTCTGCGCCCTGACCCTGACCACGGAATCGTTCGCCACCGCTTCGGCCAAGACGGAAGTCCGGCTGCCCCGCATGGACATCACGCCGGCGACCCGGGAGACGATTCTGCGCCTTCTGCGCGGGTACGAGAATCTGAACCTCATGGGCAATCCGATCTTCGCCGAGACGAACCACTGCCGCTTCATCGAGGGCCGGACGGCGTTCGTCCGCTGGGACGGCGCCGCGGCGCCCTGCCTGGGCCTGCTGCACGGGTCCAAGACTTTTCTCTATGGGTACGAGCGGGACGTCAAGCCGCATGATTTCGGGAATATCGGCCGCAAGACCCTGGGCGCCATCTGGCGCTCTCCGACTTATCGGGCTTTCCGGGAGAAGGTCCGCGGCTTCGACTTCGCACCCTGCCACATCTGCGGCGGCTGCAACATGCTGGAGAGCAACGAGGAGGACTGCCAGGGCAACGGCTTCCCCGCCTGCGGCGGGTGCCTCTGGGCCCAGGGCATCATCCAATGCCCGTGATGTGAGAAAATGACGCCGCCTCAGCGTCTCCCTAGTGTCAGACCGATAAGACACCGAAAAGGAGGCATCCCATGTACGATCCGCGCCTGGGGGGCGACCCCCGTCTTCCCTTCCCCACTCGGAAGATAGCCGTCCAAGGGGGGACGATCGAAGCCTACATCATCCCGGACGACCAGAAAGAGGCCGTCTTCAAGCAGCTCTACCCGTTCCGGCCGATTCCGCCCCTGAACAGGACCGTAGAGGACATCCACGCGGAGAAGAAGTTCAAGATCAGGGACTTCATGGTGGTCAGGGAGGGGAACATGAACATGCTGGTCAGCCCCTATTACCCCGAGAGCGGCGGCTCGGTCATCGACTGGTGGTGATATATCGAAACGCCTTACCTTCATCGAGCCGGTAGACCCGACGGTCTGAATTGACAACCCCTGGGTTTTCCACTAAATTGAGTGTACTATGCTCCTGACTCTGCCCCAGGTCCTGTTCATCATCCTGACGGTCGCCGCCGTGGTGGCCGTCGTCTTCCTCGTCCAGCTCTTCGTTCAGCTCCGCAAGACCGCCGCGGAGGCCGAGAAGACCATGGTCGAGGTCCGCGCCCTGACCCGGAATCTCGGCGATCTGGAGATGACGGTCAAGAGGCGGGTCGACGAGGCAGGTGACGCGCTCAAGATTGCCGGCAAGGCCGCCGCCGGGTTGTCCGAGGCTTCCCTGCGGCTGACCTCCAAGTGGCTGCCGAAGCCGGCCAGGTACCTGCCGATGATTCTGCCGGTGGCCCGCTTCCTGTTGAAGAACTACAGTAAGAAGAACGACAAGGAGAAAGCCCATGTCGAATGAAAAAGGATCGGCCCTCGAGTCCATGGTGTCCTTCATCATCGGCGCCGCCGCCGGCTTCGTAGCCGGCATCCTGCTGGCCCCGGCCAGCGGCAAGGAGACGCGCCTGAAGATCCAGACCGAGGTCGAGAAGACCGGCGACAAGGCCAAGGACGGCTACGAGAAGATCGCCAAGGAGGCGGAGAAGGGCATCAAGGTCGTCCGGGAGAAGACCCAGGAAGGCCTGGACGCCATCCGCGAATTCATCGACAAGAAGAAGGACGAGTTCATCAAGCGCGGGCCGGAGAGCCTGACCGACGACGAGTCGGCCAAGGTCTGACCCCGCTCCCCCTCCGTCCTTTTCTGAATACTTCCGCGAAAGGTGTGATCTTATGACCGACGCGACTGTTCTGGATGTCAAAGCCCGCGAGATCCTCGATTCCCGCGGCAACCCGACCGTGGCCGCCAAGGTCGTCCTGCGGGGCGGCGCCGTCGGCAAAGCCCTGGTCCCCTCCGGCGCCTCGACCGGCACGCACGAAGCCCTGGAGCTTCGCGACGAGGATCCGGCCCGCTACCTGGGCAAGGGCGTGCGCAAGGCCGTCGCTCACGTCAACGACGTGATCGCGCCGAAGCTGCGCGGCCTGGATGCATCCCAGCAGAAGGACATCGACGCCCTTCTGCTGTCCCTGGACGGGACGCCGCTGAAGACCAACCTTGGCGCCAACGCGATCCTGTCGGTGTCGATGGCCGCCGCCGACGCCGCGGCCAAGGCCGCGGGGCTGCCCCTCTACGCCTCACTCCGCGGGAAGCCGGCCACCACCCTGCCGGTGCCGATGATCAACATCCTCAACGGCGGCGCCCACGCCGACAANNGCCGACAACAGCGTCGACATCCAGGAATTCATGATCGTCCCGGCCGGCCTGCCGACTTTCGCCGAGGCCATCCGGGCCGCGGCCGAGATCTTCCACACCCTGAAGAAGATCCTCAAGAAGAAGGGCTACGGCACGTCCGTCGGCGATGAGGGCGGCTTCGCGCCCAACCTGAAGTCTAACGAAGAAGCCCTGGAATGCATCGTCGAGAGCATCCAGAAGGCCGGCTACACCCCCGGCCGGCACGTCTTCCTGGCCCTCGATCCGGCCGCTTCGGAGTTCTTTGCCGACGGAAAATACATCTTCAAGAAGTCCGACAAGTCCGCCCGGACATCGGCCGAAATGATCTCTTTCTACGCCGCTCTGATCGATCGCTTCCCGATCGTGTCCATCGAGGACGGCCTGGCGGAGAACGACTGGG
>DFYJ01000082.1 GCA_002383325.1 Candidatus Aminicenantes bacterium UBA4085 | reverse complement strand
TACACAACATTTGACAATATCTCATCGCCTCCGGCTTCTACGGCAATCCAGCCTTGGGGCTGCCGTCGGGCAACGGCTGCATACTCCTCTTCAAGCAGAGCACCGGCGAATCCGCCGCCATCCTGCTCGACGAGGGGCACCTGACCGACGTCCGGACCGCGGTTGCCGGCGCCATAGCAGCCAGATACTGCGCGCCCCGGAAGGTCGAGCGCATCGGCATCGTCGGCGCCGGCGTCCAGGCCCGGCTTCAGCTCGAGTGGCTCGGGCGAGTCACGGATTGTCGAGATGTTTTGGTCTGGGGGCCTCTCCCGGATGAGCTGGTGAGCTACAAAGCCGAGATGGGTGAGCGGGGCTTCTTCGTCAAGACAACGTCCGACGCGGCGGCCATCCTGCGGACCTGCAACCTTGTCGTTACGGCGACACCTTCGAAAACACCTCTCCTCTCGGCCGCCGACCTGCGGCCGGGAACCCACATCACGGCCGTCGGCTCGGATACGCCCGAAAAGCAAGAGCTCGATTCAGACATCCTGGCCGGGGCCGACGTGATCGTGGCCGACAGCCTGCCCCAGTGCCGGCTCCGCGGCGAGGTCCACAAGGCACTCGAGGCGGGCAAGATCACGGAAGATCGCTGTGTCGAGCTGGGGGCCGTTATCGCGGGCCGGGTGAAAGGCCGGACTTCCGACAGCCAGATCACCGTCGTCGATCTGACCGGGGTGGCCGTGCAGGATATCGCCATCGCCACGGCGGTCTACCGCGCCCTCGGCGATCCGGAATAAAATACCTCGGCCGCCAGCGGGGCGGGTAGGAAAAGACAGGCGACAAATCCTGGGGAGGATGGCCATGAAAAGAAGGCAGTTCATGAGACTGGCAACGGCCTCGGCGGGTGTTTTCGCGCTGCCGAGGATTCCGACGGAAAGCCTGGCCAGGCGGGAGTACAAGGACGGCGTCAAGCTGAGCCTCATCGGCTTCGGCGGCATCGTCGTCGTCGGGATGGAGCAGGCGGAGGCCGACCGCATCGTAGCCGAGGCCTTCGACCGCGGCGTCAACTATTACGACGTGGCGCCATCCTACTACGACGGCGAGGCGGAGACGAAGCTCGGCATCGCGCTGCAGCCATACCGCCAACGGTCCTTCCTGGCCTGCAAGACCACGGAGCGCGGCGCCGCCGGCGCGCAGAAGGAGCTGGAGCAGAGCTTGAAGAGGCTGAAGACCGACCATTTCGATCTCTACCAGTTCCACGCCGTATCGAGCCTGGACGACGTGGACAAGATCCTGGCCCACGGGGGGGCGGCGGAAGTGTTCCTCAAGGCCCGCCAGGACGGCAAGGCGCGCTTCCTGGGCGCGTCGGCCCACAGCGCCGAGGCCGCCATCGCCTTGATGGACCGCTTCCCGCTGGACTCGGTGATGTTCCCGGTTAACTTCGTGCTCTTCCAGGAGGGGAACTTCGGCCCCCAGATCCTGGCCCACGCCAAGAAAAAAGGGGTGGCCCGGCTGGCCCTGAAAGCTCTGGCCCACACCTCCTGGCCCGAGGGCAGCCGCCGGGAGTGGAAAAAGTGCTGGTACAAGCCGATCGACGAGCCGGAGCTAGCGGAGAAGTCGGTCCGCTTCACCCTGAGCGAGGCCGTCACGGCCGCCATTCCGCCGGGAGAGGCCAAGTTCTTCCGCATGGCCCTGGATTACGGGAGCCGGTTCCGGCCCTTGGAAGCCGGGGAGCGGGCTGAGCTGCTGGCCCGGGCCCGGGGCGTCAACCCGATCTTCCGGGCTTGATCATATAGACGTCTCGGAATGCCTGCCTAAACAGCCGCCTTGAAGCGATCGTAACGCTCCTCGAGGGCCTCTTTGTCGGGCCATTCTTCTTTACGTCGGGGAAGATGGATGCGTGAGTCCTGGAATGCCTGCAGTCCCCATTGGAGCATTGGCCCATCCGTCTCCTCCAGGACATCCTCCCGGATGATGACGGAATAGTCAGGGGTGATCCCCAGGATATTCTTGTCGAAGGCCTTGTGGTGAATGGCGCACATCGAGAGGCCGTTGCTGACCGCCGGAATGCCCTTAGGATGGGTATCCTTAAATATGTGAGCCGCTTCAAGAAGCTCGGGGTGTCTCAGACTGCAAATCGAGCAGGCCTGATGGTAGGCGCGGAGGACATGGGCCCGGAAGGCAACCTGGTGGAGCCTCTGTTGGACTTCGACCGTGATGTAGCGGCGACGGAGGATCCCCTCAGAATCGGGCAGCCACGATTCCCGACCCATGACCGCCTTGGCCTCGTCGACCATGATACGGAAGGAAGACGCGCTAGGATCGTCATCGATCACAAAAACGGGCCAGATGGGTTGGTAGCGGGCTCGTTCAACACCGTAGAAGTAGATCAAGGGAATGCCGCCGGCCATGGCCTTACGGAGCCCCTCGTTATCAGGATGGTTCGGTCCAGTACGACGGTATCGGTAGATCATCACGCCTTCCTCTGCCGGTCGGTCGTCATAAGGACGCGGATGGCCAGGCACTTCCGGAACGGTCGTGATGCTGATCGGGACCTCGGGAAGAATTCTGGGCTTAAAAATTCCTGGTGTCCCTTTCAAGAAAACGCTTTCGCCATGATACCGAAAGCCTTCATTAATCTGGCTGGCCGTGAGGATTTCCCCATATTTCGCCATCTGCTCGGTGAGAAACTTGAAGGCTTCGAGCCTGACGTCCCTATCCAGCTCCATTTCCGAGTATCTCATCCGCGAAATTTCACCTCATTATGCCATCGTAGCGTTGGATCATTGGGCTGCAGGCTCGGATTCTCGGGAAGGATCAGGCTGGTCCCAGCCAGACGATAATAATCCCGGCCGTTTTCGAAATCCTCCCGAATCCGGCGGCTGACTTCGAAGCGGAAATCGGGCGAAACCGTGACATATCCTTGGTCAAAGAGAGTATGGATGTCGGAACGGAAAAGAATGCCATTCTTGACCTCATGGATTCCGCCCTCGGAGTAGGGCCTTATGTGCGCGGCTTCTAGAACCGGCAGAGTCCTCTCACCGGTCACGGCGCATCTCCGGCTATAGGCATCCGTGACCTGGATGCGAAAGCTTCCCTGACCCAGCCGGGGCCTGATGAGGACAGGATCTCCGTATCGGGGGACCGTCTCATTAATTTGTCCTGAGGCCCATCCGCCGACAACTCGGGCTTGAATATCGTTCCAAAGCGAACGGCCGGGCTCGATTGTCAGATCATACCGCCGCCCCGATACGATGTTCGACTTCCAATCGGCTGGGACTGGAATCCAAGCTTCCCTGGGGAAGAAGAAAGGCTGGGTCAGGAGGATGTTCCCGATCATGAAGTCATCGTATCGCGATCCGATTCTTTTCCTCAACCGCTCGATCCGGTTCCGCATCTCCGCCAGAGAACGGGCCCCATTTTTTTCCCCGAAGGCCTGCCAGACCATGCTCATCTGAAGGAGAGTGGAATGGGAGAAAAACCCGCCGCCAACAATGAAGTTTTCGGGACTATGGAGCTTGAAGAGGAAGAGCTCTCCCGGCACGAGCGCGGAAAACAGCCGGTTCCCTCCGGGCTGCCAGAAGTTGACCTCATCGATGCCGGGGATGGACGCAAGGAGCTCGTACCAGTCCTTGTCCGTGACGCCGACATAGGCTCGGATCAACTTAGATCTCCCGCCTCCTGGATGTGATTGAACCCCCCAGCGATACCGAATATATTTCTTCGATGACATAGGAGTCAAGGAATAGAGCTGAAATTTCAACTTACCTCATCGGGGACCGCAGTAGGTCAGAGCCATCCTACCCAAGAGATCTCGGGCGATAGGCTTTATCGTCTTGCCTTCCCGCCGTTACCCGCATACCATGACGACATAAAAATGAAGGATCAACCATGACAAAGGAAACGGTCCCCTCCGCCCTGGGAATCATTCTCGGATTGGCCCTGATCGCCTCGGCCCAAGCGCAGGGCCCCGATCCCAGCGGCGTTTGGGAGAGCGGGATCGGCTCGCTCTCGCTCATGCTGGCCGGGGACAAGCTGGCTTTCTCCTATACCTCCGTATTCGGGCCGGCGGCGCACATCTGCGAAGGCACGGGCATCGCCCGGCTGTCCGCCGACGGCAGCTATGTCTACAAGGATGAGCAAGGCAGCGTCATCTTCCTGGTCACGGAGGACGAGATCCGTCTCCAGCCCGGCGAAGGCATCATCGGCTTCTGCGGCGCCAACTGGCCGGGAGATGTGTTCCGGCGGGAGAAGTTCAAGCCCGCCGGGATTTGCAAAGTGAAAACCGACAAGGCCCATTTTTCCGCGGTCGGCCCTATGCCCCCGGCGCCGGGCAAGGCCTATGTCATCGCCGGAGATGTCGTCGAAATAGTCTCCCTGCACGAGACTCTAGCCAAGGATTGGGTGCTGGCCCGCTACAAGGGCGCGAAAGCGACCACGCTGGGCGGCTTGCGCCGCACCGAGTTGGACTGCGAAAATCATTAGCTCGGAGGCCCCATGAAAGCCATCTTGTCTCTTGTTCTTTGCATCGCGGGGATCGGTTTCGTCCCGACAGCGGACAACACGATTTGCACCTGGGATCGGTTCCAATTCGAAGCCCCCCTCCCCTTCTCCGGCCCCCAGAAGCTCGGCCTGGACGCCGTTGCTTTCCTACACCCGGCCGGCCTCGGGATCGGCCAGGGGAAGATCGAGATCACCCTGGCCTCCTTCCCCAAGGACATGGTCGAGGGCATGGGCATGAGCGAGAAGGAGCTCTTCGAGTACTTCAAGACGACGTTCTTGGGCGCCGGACCCGGCCAGAAAGCCGTCGAGCGCCCCTTCCTCGGCAAGCCGGTCAAGGGCGATTGGCAAGTCGCGGTGATCCCCAGGGCCAAGAGACTGGAAGCCTATCTTGTCCCCCTGCCCGACGGCGGCCGGCTGGGGCTGGCCGTCTCCGCCGCCACGGAAGTCCCAGACGCCGATTTCGAAGCGACCGCGGCCCTCGTCGCCAAGACGCTTAAGCTGGTCGAGGCTCAATAGATAGGAGCCGCGCCCTTCCCTGAGAATTGGGACGCCGCCGAGCGTCTCCTTAATCGAGGGGCCCCCAGAATGCGGCGAGGCGTCCCCCGCCCGCCCGACGGGCACCCTTAGGCTCTTGACAATTACACATATTAGTGTATATTCGAAATGAAGCGACGAGAATTGGAGAATCAAATGCAGCAGCTGGGCTGGAGGCTGATCCGCCGGGGCGGCCGACACGATGTCTGGGGCCGCGGCGATTACGAGATCGCCATCCCTCGCCACAGCGAGATCAACGAACATACCGCCCGAGCCATCATCCGTTCGGCGACGGAGGGCCGTCAGTGAGGCTCGCAGGGCGCGCCTTCCGGTCGGGTCGATTTTGGGCCGCGGAGGTTCCCATCCTGGATGTCGCAACCCAAGGGCGTTCACTCGCCGACGCCCTGGCGATGGTCGCCGACGCGATCGAGATGCTCCTCACGCAACGGGGGCTTCGCGTTTCGGTTTTTCCGGGCCGGGGCGGCGCCTTTGAAATCGGCTGTAACGACGATGCCGCGTTGACGGCGCTTCTTCTCCGGAGGGCCCGCGTCCGGGCCGGTCTGAGCCTCGCGCAAGTGGCGGCCCGCCTGGGCGCCAAGTCCATCAACACCTATGCCCGTTACGAGCAGGGCCGCTCGGTCCCCAGCGTGGCCAATCTTTCAAGGCTCTATGCCGCGGTCGGATTGGCGGCGGACTTCGTCCTCATCGAAAGCCTGGTCTGACTTTGCCTCCCCTGCCGACCGCCATCGGCCTTCCTCCGCATCATCGCAGGTTCTTGACAGGCTCCCCGGCCGGCATTAGTCTCCCGGTCGGAGCGAGGAGCCCCATGAAAGCCAAAACCGCGGCCGTCATCCTGATCGCCATCTCGCTAGCCGCCTGCTCCGGGAAAGGGCTCATGATCACCAGGGACGGAGCGACCGCCTATCGCATCATCGTCCCCGACGGGCCCAACGCGGCGGCTTATTATGCGGCGAGTGAGCTGCAGCGCTATCTCCTGGATGTCAGCGGCGTCTCTCTCTCCATCATCCCCGAATCCCAGGCGGGACGCGGGACGGCGATTTGGCTGGGCCCGTGCCGCCGCGTTGAAAAAGCCGGGCTTCTGCCCGCCGCCGGGGTGCTCACCGGCGACGGCGTCATGATCAAAACGGCCGGCCGCGATCTCATCATACTGGGCGACGGCGGCCGCGGCTTGCTGAACGGCGTCTATGTCTTTCTGGAGCGCTTCCTGGGCTGCCGCTTCCTGGCCTACAACTGCACCATCGCGCCCAAGCGCGCCATCCTCAAGCTTCCCCCCATCGACTACCGCTATAGCCCCCCGTTCATCTACCGGGAAGTCCTGGCCTTCGACGCCTGGCGCTGGGACTTCCACGTCCGCCAGAAGCTCAACGGCGGCAACATGCCGCTGGTTCTGCCGACGCCAACCTCGGCCAGAACGGAGCGCGTCCCCGGCATCGTGATCTTTCCCTTCGTCCATACCTTCGCCGCGATCGCTCCGACCGAGACATATTTTTCGAGCCACCCCGAGTACTTCGGCCTGGTCAAGGGGAAGCGCCAAGGCGGCGTCGTAGGCGGCCAGCTCTGTTTGACCAACCCCACGGTCCTGGAGATGGCCAAGCGGAAGGCCTTGGAGTGGATCGCCCAGCGCCCCGACCTCACCACCGTCGACATCTCCCAGAACGACGCCTACCCCGGATCGAGCGGGGCCTGCGAGTGCGAGGCCTGCGCCGCGATCGTCCGCGAAGAAGGCTCGCAGCACGGGCCGGTCCTGCGCCTCGTCAACGCCGTCGCGGACGCGGTCAAGGAGAGATACCCGGACAAATTCGTCGACACCCTGGCCTACGACTACACCATCATCCCGCCCAAAATCACCAGACCGCGCGACAACGTCATCATCAGGCTCTGCCATTACGGCTGCTGCTTCCACGGCATCGAGGGCGAGGAGCTGAGCGCGAATTTCCAGCCGGCGGTGGAGCAGTGGCCCAAGCTGGCCAGGCACGTCTGGGTCTGGCACTATGGAACCAACTTCTGGCACTATCTGGCTCCCAATCCCAACCTCGACAGCCTGGCCAAGGACATCCGCTTCTACGCCCGGAACGGCATCGACGGCCTGATGATGCAGGCCGACATCCAGAGCCCGGGCGGCGAGCTGGCCGAGCTGCGCCAATACCTGGCCGCGCAAATGATGTGGGACCCATCCCAGGATCCGATAGCCATCCGCTCCGACTTTTGCCGCGGCTATTACGGCCCGGCCGCCGGCGAGGCTCTCGAGTATCTGGCACTCATGGACGGCTGGAAGGACAAGATCACCCGACACATCCCGACCAACGGCTGGAATCCGCCCGACATCACGCCGCGGGATTTCGTCTCAAACGGCCTGGCCATTCTCGAGCACGGACGGGCCAAGGCAGCCGTCAACGCGGTCATCAAAGGCCGTATCGAAAAGCTTTTACTGTCGCTCTGGTATATGCGTCTGGCCTGGCCCGAGACCTACGGACTCTCGATGGAGGAGGGCCGGACTCTCCTGGCCGAGTTCAAGCGCGTGGTCAAGACTTTCGCCGTCACCAACAGGACTGAAGGCCCGATCGGCGACATGGACGGCTTTTTGGCGGAGATGGAATCCAGGTACGGCCTGCTGCCATAGAGTGAGATGAGCGTCACGGAAGAGCGGCAGGATCCGCTATCTTGGTCGGCGAGTGAATTCGGCCCCAAGGCGGAGAAACGCTTCGTCGAACGAAGCCAGCCCTGAACACCCGGCCGCCCGGGCCTTCTCCAGGATCAGCCCGTCGGCCAAGTCCAGACCCTGCGAGTACCGGCAAACGGCGGCCCGAACACGCTCTTCGTCCTCGAAGACGATGTCGAGCCGGTCGAGAAGCGCGGCTAGGACTTCCATGATCTCGTCCCGGGAAAAGCCATAGCTTCGCGCCAACACCCAGGCCAGCTCGGCGAGGACAAGATCCGGCAGGAAAAATGTCTCGTCCGGAGTCGAGAGAAGCGCGTCGACGGCGCGGGCTTGTCCAGGATCGTCCCTGGTGATCAAGCGGACTAAAACATTGGTATCCAGAGCGATCATGATTTTTTGGGCTTCCGGCTGCGCCGGCCCCGACTCCATCTCGGGGTCTCCCTCTCGGCTACGGAAGCCGCCGCGGCTTCGTGCATCTCTTCGATCGAGACGGGATAAGTCCGTTTGGTACCCAATTGGGCGAAACGGTCTTTCANNCAAGCCGCTCCGTTTTGGCCCGCAAGACCACAGTATCCCCTTCGATCTCATAGACCAGTCGATCCGCGGGTTTTGCCCCGAGAGCATCGAGCACCGCCCTGGGCAGAGTGGTTTGGTTTTTCTTAGTTATTTTCGAGTTGGCCAGCATGCCTTTATAATAAGCATTATCCTTGCTTTTGTCAATATGCCTTGTTTGTTTCGTCCCCTTATCACCACGCCATAAGGATCATCGTGCCGGATCCGCATCCCCGGGTTCCTGGATTCCCCGGCTTTCGGTTTGACTCGCTCAGCCAGGGCGGAATATAAAAATGCGGCAAGGAGCAGGGAATGCCACACGCCGCGGGAGGGTCGCTGGGCTTTTTCCTTGTCTTGACCATGGATCTAAGCCGACGCCTTCCCGGCCGGCCGCCCCATCTTGCCACGCGGGCGGAATAGTACTTAAATAGGAGCCGGAACCGACATGGATTCTCCGATAGGACGAGCTCCCGCCGATTCCCCTGCGGCTGCCTCCGGCCCGAGCGATCGTCTCGACGGCTGGAAGGAGATCTCCTCTCACTTGCGCTGCGACATACGGACATGCATGCGCTGGGAGAAGGATCACGGCCTCCCGATCCACCGGATCAACCGGGAAGCCAAGAAATCCAAGGTCATCGCTCTGAAGCCCGAGCTCGACCGCTGGCTCCTGCGCGGACGACCCGAGAACGGCGCTTCCGAAAGCTCAACGGCCCGGCGCTCGCCGGGTCTTCTGGCCGGTTTGATCGCCGCGGTCTTGACCCTCGCCGGCGGCGCGGGCCTGCTCATCTCGATTCTGCTCAGGGATTCTCCGCCGGCCGGTTACAAGGTCGAAGGCCGCATTCTCTCCATCATCGACGGCGGGGGGCGGACGAAATGGACGATCGAAATTCCCGCCTCGGGGGATCAGTCGTCCATTTATGACGAAGCCGACGTCGTAGACGGAACGGCCAAGCTTGACCGCCCTAAAGTCGCATTCCTGGATGCCGATGGCAACGGGAAGCAGGAAACGGCCCTCTTCTGGAATGACGACATACCCGAAAAACGCGGCATCGCCTTGTACGATCACAAGGGGGTCAGGCTGTGGCTCAGGGAGCTCCGCTACGACATCGAATACGCCAGAACCCGCTGGGGCGGCGACTTCGTGCCCGTTCAGATCCAGGCGGCGGACATCGACGGGGACGGTCGACCCGAGATTCTGGCCCTGTGGCGGGACAACAGGGAGTGTCCCAGCGTCTTCCAAGTCTTTTCCTCGGACGGTGAGGAGCTGGGCCACTACGACCACACCGGCACGTTCCAGGTCTTCACGGTCTTCCATCGCGCCGACGGCGCAGCCGATATCCTCCTTGGCGGCACGAACAATCTGTTGGGCGGGGACGCCGTGCTCGTCGGGCTCGATGGACGGGACTTGCCGAAGGGCCTGGGGCCGCCCTACGCCGTGCCCGACGATCTGCGCGACCGGGCCGCGGACCTGGAGCGCTTCGTCCCCCGCCAGGCGCCTCCCGCCCGGCAGAAGTTCTACGTCCGGATCCGCCACAACGAGATCTCCCGCGGCCTCGGGACGCAGTGGATGTGGCTGGTCAGGATCAGCCCGGCCCCCGACCACATCAGCGCCCTGCTGTTCATGGGCCGCGACGCTTTCCTGACCTGTGACTTCGGGGCCGACCTCGCTCTGCGCGACCTGCGGCCCGGAGCGGACTTCATCCGCGCCTTCGACGGCTGGAGGGCGCGCGGCATTGTCCACGGCAGCCAGAGAGCCTTCCTGGACCGCTGCCGCCGCGGCGTCAGCTACTGGGACGGCCGGACCTGGACGTCGCAGCCGACCGTCTTTCCGCAGCCGTGAGGACTCCCTCCGCCTTCGCAAATCCGGGGATGGGCCCGCATCGTTCCGCTATCGGCACTTGATCAACGGTTTTCGGAAGGTCTCTGATCTGGTATTGCCCCGCCCGTCTGTCGCCGTGATGGTTGCCGCAACGATCCAACCGGCGCCGCTCGGGTAGACGGTCAGGGTGTCTCCCAACAAACTGAAGACGCCCTTGCCTTGGACCGGCTGCCCCCCGTTGTTGAAGACCACGACATCCGAGAAGGAAGCCGTCCCGGTTCCGCCGCAGGCATCCGCCGCCAGGGCGCGAAGAAGATTGGCTGAACGGCCTTTTCCATCGGGGGCACAAACAGGATCGCTGACGCCCGGCACGGGCGCCGTGACGTCGATGACCATGACCTGGGCCTGGCAGGAGGAGCTCAGTCCCTCGCTCGCCGCCTCAGTCGCCGTCAACGTCAAGGTGTACGTCTGCTTTCCGGAGGCACCCGCCGACAGCGGTCCCATATTGTCGATACTCAGGTTCAGGGCATCGCCGTCGGGATCGTACGATCCGGCGTCAAGAATCGCCGCATTGATTTGAGCCTGGCAATTCGCATCGGCCTCGATCGTCAAGTCTTTGCAGACGGCGACAGGCGCCCGGTTGGAAGGGGGCAGGTCCGGAAGGTTGGCGGGATTATCGTTCAGTTCACCTTCCGACAGGAGGCCTCGGTAGACTCGGACGTAGGCGATTTTTCCCTTGAAGGGATTGGCAACAAAGGGATTCGTACCGGTTGTAGGCCGACCATTTCCGATGAGCAAAGGATCATCCGCTGCCATGGCGGCATAAAGATCGAGGTTGGCGGGTATGAAAGCCGCAGGATAAGGATTGCCGCATCGATTGGTATAACACCAAGCGACATGGTCTATTTCAGGAGTCCATGGGACGTCGAAGATTTCTCTGGTCACTCGGATAGATAAAACTTTCCATCCGGGCACGAGATTGGGATTTGGCGGCGAACAGAAGCCGTCCGTCGTCTGCCCCATGCTAAAGCCATAGCCGGGGAAATAGCCAAAGTCAGCGCAGTATTCGGGCCTCATATCGTCTCGGCCCCAGGCGAAGTTTAAACCGAAATTTCTATTCCCTGAGAAATCCCCTTTGTGCAGGAATACCTGATCGGGTGTCGGAGTGAGGATCGGCAGCGCCTGTTCGCCGCAATAAAATACCTCGTTGGCGGGATCAAGCGCCTTAACGCACATCTCGATGGTCAATTCATCGGTCCCAGTCACAGTGAAGAGATGATGGAGATCCGGTATCTCCAGCCATCCCCCTTGATCGAACGAGTAGACATCGCGCCCTATCTCCTCATCGTAGACGATCCGGACATTCCCGCCGGATTCTCCGGGAATAAGAGAGACCGGGTGATGGATCGGACTCAGGTCCGAGAATGGGGCCGCCGCGCTGGCGGCCAAGAACAGGACAAGCTCCGGCTCCGACGGGGCGGATGTCGCCCGCGGACTGAGATTCCCATCGCCGGAAAACGACAAGGCCGCGACCAGGAGAGCGGCTAGAGCTAAGCCCCCAATCCTTGTTCTGCCTTTCATGCAAGCCTCCCTTTAAGCATTTCCGTCACCGCCAATCTGAAGCTCCCATCCAAAATCGTCAATACCGGACGGCTATAAGTCGTCTTATGCCCGGTTTTGTCAGATTCCCATGCAGCGATTTCCGGCCGGTCTCCAAGTCTCGTTCCATACCTCGCATCTGTTTTCGCCACCGCGGAGCGGATTCATGGAAGCCAAGGAATTCTCCCGTAACTACCGATAAATATGGGAGTTACGAGCAATAATCCCATTGACATGAGGGCCTCGCTGGAGTAGGTTAACTTCGTCTTGCGGGGCCGGCAACCCGCCGGACGGAAGAGACAATGTCGACCAAGGGGCTCTTCTTTTGCGACGGATTCCTTCCGCCGCATGCCCCATTTCCATATCCCCATCTAATTAAAGGAGTCCTCTGCCGATGACCATCACGCCCGATCAAACGCTCGACGCCAGCGGCCTGGCCTGCCCCATGCCCATCATCAAGACGAAGAAAGCCGTGGATGCCCTGCAGGTGGGACAAGTCCTCAAGCTGATCGCGACTGATCCCGGCTCCGTCAGCGATGTGTCGGCCTGGACCGGCAAGACCGGCCACGAGCTGCTGGGCCACGAGGAAATCGACGGCAAGCACATCTTCTACATCAAGAAGGCCAAGTAAGGCCGCCAGGAGAATCCCATGGCCGAAGAAACCGCCAAGCGCCTCGCCATCATAGCCAGCCACGGAAGCATGGATATGGCCTACCCGCCCTTCATCCTGGGGACGGCCGCGGCCGCCATGGACATGGAAGTGGCCATCTTCTTCACCTTCTACGGGCTGCAAATCCTGAAGAAGGGCAAGATCGACAAGCTCCGCGTCGCCCCCATCGCCAACCCGGCCATGCCCATTCCCATGCCCAACATCCTGGGCATGCTGCCGGGCATGACCGCCATGGCCACCATGATGATGAACCGCTCGATGAAGAAGGCCAAGGTGGCCAAGCTGAGCGAGCTGCTGGAGATGTCCAAGGAGATGGGCGTCCGGCTCATCGGCTGCCAGATGACCATGGACGTCCTGGGCATCAAGAAGGAAGACCTCATCGACGGACTGGAGATCGGCGGCGCGGCGACCTTTCTCGAGTTCGCCAGCCATAGCGCCATCACCCTGACCTTCTGAGCCCAAGGAGAGACCATGGAATCCGACAAGATCCTGATCATGATGACCAGCGGCCCGGACACCCCCCGCCGCTGCGCCACGCCGTTCTTCATGGCCACCCTGGCCGCGGCCATGGACTACGAAGTGACCATGTTCTTCACCATCGACGGGACGCTGCTGCTGAAGAAGGGGATGGCCGCGACCATCTTCCCCAAGGCCGGCGGCAAGTCCGTGGAATCGTTCCTGAACGAAGCCCTGGAGGCCGGGGTCAAGATGACGGCCTGCACGGCCTCCACGGAGCTGCACGGGCTGACCCCCGAGGATCTCATCGACGGGGTCAAGATGGTCGGCGGGGCTTCCTTCTGGCAGATGTCGGAAGGGGCCAAGACCGTGTCGTTCTAGACAAGGAGAAAGCGCCATGGGCAAGATTCGAGGCTGCGATCTGCCGGAAGACCTTTATTACTACGCCGAGAAGCACGTCTGGGCCAAGCCGATGGGCGAAGGCCTCATCCGGGTCGGCATGAACACCGTGGCCGGGAAGCTCTCCGGCGGCAAGCTGAACGCCGTCACCGTGCGGGCCAAGAACATCGGGGCCGAGATCGCCGCCGGCAAGAGCGTGGCGACCGTCGAGAGCTCCAAGTACGTCGGCCCGGTGCCCGCCCCGGTTGCCGGGGTTCTCAAGATGGCCAACGAGAAGCTGGCCGCCGAACCCAACCTGGCCATCAGCGACCCGTACGGCGAGGGCTGGATCGTCGAGATGGAATGCCCCAACTGGGAGGCGGATAAGGCCGGCCTCCTGAGCGGACCCGACGGGCTGGCCGCCTACAAGGCCAAGCTCGAGGCCGACGGCATCTCCTGCGAATAGAGCCGGCAACCCCGGAAGGGAGGGGACATGAGCGAACCGACCGTCTATGAGCATTTGCGTGCGAGCGGCCTCTCGCGCCGCGACTTTATGAAATTCTGCGGCCTTGTCTCCGGCTGGATGGGCCTGGAGCTCCTGCCGGGCGTCAAGGCCATGGCCGCAACACCCGAGCAGGTGGCCGAAGCCCTGAAGTCCAAGCCGCGCGTCCCGGTCATTTGGCTGGAGCTTCAGGACTGCGCCGGCTGCACCGAGGCCTTGTCCCGCTCCCAGTCGCCCAGCCTGGTCAACCTGGTCCTGGCCAGCATCGCCGTGGACTACCACGAGACCCTGATGGCCGCAGCCGGCTTCCAGGCCGAGGCCTCCATGCGGGCGACCATGGAGAAATTCAAAGGCCGGTACGTCCTCGTGGTCGAAGGCAGTCTCCCGACCGCAGCCGACGGCGTCTACTGCACGGTGGCCGGGCGCAGCGGCACGGATATTCTGCGCGGGGCGGCGGCGGGGGCAGCCGCTATCATCGCCACCGGCAACTGCGCGGCCTTCGGAGGCCTGCCCAAGGCCGACCCGAATCCGACCGGCGCCCTGGGGGTCGACGAGTTCATCAAGGACAAGCCGATCATCAACATCCCCGGCTGCCCGGCCATCCCCGAAGTCACGACCGGGACCATCGCCCATTTTCTGGTCATGGGCGCGCTGCCGAAGACGGACAGCCTGAAGCGTCCGCTGGCCTTCTACGGCCATACCATCCATGACCACTGCCTGCGCCGCCCGTTCTACGACGCCGGCAAGTTCGCCGGCAAGTTCGATGACGACGACGCGCGGGCCGGTCACTGCCTCTACAAGCTGGGCTGCAAGGGGCCGACGACCTACAACGCCTGCTCCTCGCTCAAGTGGGAGAAGGGCCTGTCCTTCCCGGTCCAGTCCGGCCACCCCTGCCTGGGATGCTCGGAGCCGAATTTCTGGGACGGAGGCGGATTCTACCAGGCCCAGTCGGCGCCCACGGACCGCCCGACGACCGCCGCCTTCGGCCT
>DFYJ01000143.1 GCA_002383325.1 Candidatus Aminicenantes bacterium UBA4085 | reverse complement strand
GGGCTCGGGCTTGGCGGCCGCCTCCTCGGCGGCGGCGCGGTCTTCCGCCTCGATGGCCTCCTGCTCGGCCGCGGCCTGATCGGCCGAACGGGTCAGGCCGCCGCCCTTGCAGGCCGGGCCGGCGGGGCCGAGGAGAAGGAGGAGCGCGGCCAGCAGGAGGGCCGGGCAGGCCGGGCGGGGAAGGCGCGTCATGGTCAGTCCTTTCGCCTCATTTGCGGACGAAGAATGGGATGTACGGAGAGCGGGCCACTCCGAACCCGTCGACGAACAGGACGGCTTGGGCCACGAGTCTCGTCTCGATGGGCTGCTGGACGTAGCCTTGAGCGGTCCAGACGGCCTGGCCGACCGGCACGAGCAGGGCGGCGTAGGGGATCCAGACCGACCAGCCGGTCCGCAGCCCCTCGGCCGGGACAGGGTAGATTTGGGTGCCGCAGGCGGCGAAGCCGTTGACGTCGGCGAAGGCCGGGTTCGCGCTGGCCACGGCGGCGCCGGGCGTGCCGTTCCCGATGTCGTAGAAGAAGTGGACGACGATCTGGTCGGTCCGACCGAGTCCGGCCGGGATGTCCAGGGCGCCGTCGAGCTTCATGAAGTAGCCCAGGTCGGGCCGGTTGGGCATGGATGTATTGTGGCTGACGGCGGTCAGGGCCAGGCTGGCTTCCCGGCGCGGCGTCACGGGGGGCGGCGTGATCACGGGCGGCGTGACCACGGACCGGTCGACGGGGTTGACGACAACGGGCGAAGGGCTGTTGCGGGCGTCTTTGACCACGTAAGCTTCGCCGACGAGCTTGCGGAACAGATCGTAGTCCATCCAGCAGAAGCCGCCGTCGGCCCACTCCCGGCCCCAGGAGTTCATCAGCCGAAAAGCCCGGCGGGCGTCGTCGTAGCCGACCACGACCATGGCGTGCCCGCCCACTTGCTCGCCCGCCGAGGCCCAGGTCTTTCCCGCGGGCAGCTTGATGAAGGCTTCGTCGACGCCGGTCCCGATCAGGACGGGGAAGCCGGCGTGGAGGTGGGCCTTGACCTCCTTGACGTCCTGGGTGTTGACCTGGCGCCAGAAATCGATCTTGAACCGGGCCGCCCCGCTCTTGGCCTGGGGGCCGGGCTGGGAGGTGAAGTCGGCGTCGCTGTAGGGCATGTCGGCCCAGGTCGCGGCCCCCTGCTCGGACAGGATGGCGAAGGCGTCCGAATAGAGGATCGGGACGTTCTTGCCGCCGTTGCACTGGTTGTAGATGTAGCTGGGGCTGAAGACCCTCCGAGCG
Source organism: Candidatus Aminicenantes bacterium UBA4085 (assembly GCA_002383325.1). GTDB lineage: Bacteria > Acidobacteriota > Aminicenantia > Aminicenantales > UBA4085 > UBA4085. The sequence continues at coordinate 39,865 of DFYJ01000143.1, read as the reverse complement.
TCGAGCCGTCCGGACTGGACGTAGGGCTGCCGCTCCTCGAGCTTTTCCTGGTAGCTTTTGAGGGCATAGCCGATGGCCCAGCCGACGCAGGAGTTGAGCTTGCCCTGCTTCCCCGGCGGCGGCATGTCGGGCGAGAGATCGACCGCGGCCGGCAGCGCGTCGCCCGAATAGGGCGTGAAGGCCAGCGGCACCCCCCGCAGGCGGTCCGGCGTCGCCAGACGAAGGCCCAGCCCCGGCCGGGAGACGTCCTGTCCCGCCGCCCCGGCCCCGATCGCGGAGGCGGCCGCCGCGGCCAGAAGAAGCCCGATCAGGCATGTCTTGCCCAGCAACTTCATGAGGTCTCTCCCTTCCGCCCATCAGGATATCGGCCTCGGTCGGGCCGTGTCAATGGGGGGTTTTGACAAATCCCCGCCCGCCGCGATAGGATGAGCCCGCCTGAGCAGGGAGGACCGCCATGAACGCACCGCGCACGTTGCCCCGCTTGTTCGAGACCAGCGTCGAGCGCTACGCCGACAACGTCCTGATGTGGGAGAAGAAGACCGAAAAGTACGAGGGCACGACTTACGCCCAGATGCGGCCGCTGGTCCACAGCTTCGCGGCCGGGCTGATGAGCCTGGGCCTGGACAAGGGCGACCGGGTGGCCCTCATCTCCGAGGGGCGCAACGAGTGGATCATCGGCGAGCTGGGCCTGTTCTACATCGGGGCCATCGACGTGCCCATCTCGGTCAAGCTGGACGAGCGGGCCGACCTCAAGTTCCGGCTCCTCCATTCGGGCTGCCGGATGGTCATGGTCTCCCAGAACCACATCGCCAAGATCCGCCAGGTCAAGGCCGACCTGCCCGACCTGAAGCTGACCATCTGCTTCGACAGCCTCAAGTCCTTCGAGGCCGACGAGATATCGGCCGCCACGGTCCTCAAGAAAGGCCAGGAGTTCCTCGGCCACAGCCGGGCCGCCTTCGAGGCCCGCTGGCAGTCGGTGGGGGAGAGCGACCCGGCCAACATCTGCTACACTTCGGGCACCACGGCCGACCCCAAGGGCATCATCCTGACCCACCGCAACTACACCGCCAACATCGAGCAGGGCACCTCCATGATCAACCCCCAGTCGGACTGGATCCTGCTCAACGCCCTGCCTTGGGACCATGCCTTCGGCCACACGTGCGGCCTTTACATGATGATGAAGTGCGGGGCTTCGATCGCCTCGGTCCAGCAGGGCCGGACGGCCCTGGAGACGGTCCGCAACCTGCCCCTCAACATCAAGGAGCTGCGGCCGCACGTCTTTCTGAGCGTGCCGGCCCTGGCCAAGAGCTTCCGCAAGAACATCGAGAAAGGCGTGCGCGACAAGGGTCCCAAGGTCGAAGCCCTCTTGGCCAAGGCCATGAAGACGGCCTATGCCTACAACAAGGAGGGCTGGAACCGCGGCCGCGGGGTCCAGAAGGTCAAGGCGCCCGTCATGGCCCTCTACGAGAAGCTGCTGTTCCGCAAGATCCGGGAGAACTTCGGCGGCCGGCTGAAATTCTTCGTCGGCGGCGGGGCCCTGCTCGATATCGAGCTGCAGCGCTTCTTCTTCGCCATCGGCGCGCCCATGCTCCAGGGCTACGGCCTGACCGAGGCGGCCCCGGTCATTTCGGCCAACAGCCTGGCCCACCACAAGCTGGGTTCCTCCGGCCGGATCATGCCGAACCTGGAGGTTCGCATCTGCGACTCGGACGGCAACAACCTGCCGGCCGGGGCTTCCGGCGAGATCGTCGTCCGCGGCGAGAACGTCATGGCCGGATACTGGCGCAACGAGAAGGCCACGGCCGAGGCGCTGCGCGGCGGCTGGCTCTACACCGGAGACTTGGGCTACCTCGACCCGGACGGCTATCTCTATGTCCTGGGCCGGGCCAAGAGCCTGCTTATCGCCAATGACGGCGGGAAGTACAGCCCCGAGCTGATCGAAGAGGCCATCACCGACAGCTCGCCCTACATCGAGCAAATGATGCTTTACAACGATCAGTCCCCTTACACTGTCGGCTTACTGGTCCCGATCAAGGAGGCGGTCCTGGGATGGCTCAGGAAGCAGGGCTTGTCGGTCAAGACCCGGGAAGGGCAGGACGCGGCCCTGCGCCTGCTCGAAGCGGAGGTGGCCAAGTACCGGGAGGGCGGGGAGCACGCCGGCCAGTTCCCCGGTCGCTGGCTGCCCGCCTCGATCGCCGTCCTGGGCGAAGCCTTCACCGAGCAGAACCGCCTGCTCAACTCGACCATGAAGATGGTCCGCGGACGGATCAAGGAATACTACGGAAACCGTATCGAGTACCTCTTCACGCCCGAGGCGCGCAGCATCCTCAACGATCAGAACCGGGCCATCGTGGAGCGGTTCGAGTAGGCGAGGTTCGGGAGTTGACCGGCGAAGGGGCGGTCTTCCATACGCTGGACCTGGACGGCCGGCAGGTCCGCCTGTGGCTGTTCCGCAGCCGCGGCCGCCGCGTCCGGATCGTCGTCCAGCCCGACGGCCGGGTCACGGTTCACGCGCCGGCCCGCGTCCCGGAGGACAGGGTCCTGGCCTTCGTTCGCCGCCGAGCCGGCTGGATCGCCCGGACGCTGAAGAAGGTCGACGATTACGTCCGCCTGCCCCATCCCGGCCGGTTTGAGCACAGCGGGGCCGTAGCCTTCCTCGGGGTCGCGCATCCTCTGGCCGTGGAGCCCGGCGGCCGGGCTTCGGCCCGCATGTCCGCGGGCTCCCTGATCGTCCGGGTCCCGGATCCCGCGGATCGTGCGGCGGTCGATCGGGCCGTGGACCGCTGGCTCAAGGCCCGGGCCGGCGAGGTCTTCGAGCGGGCCCTGGACCGGCAGATGGTGATCGCTTCCCGCTTCGGCATCTCCCGGCCGCCGGTCGTCCTGCGGCGTATGAAGCGGCGCTGGGGCAGCTGCGGCCGCGACGGACGGGTCGTCCTCAACGTCCGGCTCGTCCAGACGCCGCCGGAGTGCCTCGAGTACGTGGTCATGCACGAGCTCTGCCACATCAAGCACCATCATCACGGCGGGGCTTTCTACGCCTTGTTGACGCAAGTCATGCCGGATTGGCCCAAGCGCAAAGAGCAGCTTTCCAAGATCGTCGTCGGCTGAAAGAGCGTTTTCAGCAGCCGGAGCGTAGTAAAAGACAGCTATGATAAGCTGACTTGTCGCTATTCTCGCCGTCCTGACCCTGACGATCCCGATCGTGCTCCCGGCGCTTGCCGAAACGGTTGGGCCTGGGAGGACAGCTTCGAAAGCCTCCTCGAGCCCTTCCGGCCCGTTCGGATTGAGGCTCCCCCCGTCATTGACGGCGTTCTGAGCGATCCCGTCTGGAGAGAGGCGCCCTTCGCGAAGGATTTCTTGACCTATCATCCCGACTACGGCAAGCCTCTGGGCGAAGAGACCACGGTCTGGTTCGCCTATGATGCGGAGAGCCTTTTTTTCGCCTTCCGCTGCCTGGACAGCCGCTCTGATCGGATCAAGGCTTCGGTCAGCGCGCGGGACAAGATCCGTCCCGACGACTGGGTCTGCATCAACCTCGATACGTTCAATGACCAGCAATCGCTGTACGCTTTCTATGTCAACCCCCTGGGCATCCAGGGCGACTCGCGATTCGAAGGCGGATCGGAGGACTACACCATCGATGTCGTTTGGTACAGCGCCGGCCGCATCGATCCGGCCGGCTACTCCATCGAAATACGGATTCCATTCAAGAGCGTCCGGCTGAGCGATGGCGACCCGGTGACCATGGGCGTCATCTTCGAGCGCATGATCAACCGGCTGTCCCAGTCAGGGACGACTCCGGCCTTGGATCCCCGCCACGGCGAGAACTTCCTGACCCAGACGCGGCCCCTGGTGCTGGCCGGCATCCGGCACTACCGTCTGGTGGAGTTCCTTCCCTCGCTGACCTTGGCCAGGAATCGGGCTTCAGAGGCCGGTCGGCTGACCGGTGATCCCCTCAAGCCCGAGCTGGGCTTGACGGCCAAGGTCGGTTTGACCTCCCGGCTGGTCCTTGATGCCGCCGTCAATCCCGACTTCAGTCAAGTCGAGGCCGACGCGGGCCAGGTCGACTTCAACCAGCGCTATGCTCTCTTCTACGACGAGACACGGCCTTTCTTCCTGGAAGGACTGGAGAAGTTTAACTTCGGGGCGGGAGAATCGGACGGCATCCTGGGCGAAGTCGTCCACACCCGGACAATCGTGGATCCCGCCTTCGGCCTCAAGCTCAACGGCAACCTGGGGCGGCGGGACATGATCGCCTCGATTTTCGCCCTGGACGCCCTGCCCGACGGAGCCGCCCGCGACTACGACGGCGCGGGCGTCCTGCGCTATAAGCGGGCCCTGGCCCACGACGGCTTCGTCGGCGGCTTCGTCACCGACCGGGAGCGCGCCGACGGATTCAATCGGGTGGCCGGGATCGACGGCCAGATCCGCCTGGCTCCGCCCAGCCTGCTGAGCTTCTACGCCTTTGGCTCGGTGACCCGGGACGGCTCGCCCGCGGATACCCGGGAGGGACACGCCGCGGCCGTCAACTACTCCTACACGACCCGCGACTGGATGGTCGGCTTGCTGGCCCAGGACATCGGCCGTTCCTTCGAGACCGAGACCGGCTACCTGACCCGCAACGGCCTGACCCGCCTCAAGGCCGGAGTGGGGCGGATCTTCTACCCCTAGTCCGGCTTCTTCCTGCGGATCACCCCGCTTCTGCATACGGTCTACATCCGGGACGCCTTCAGCGGCCTGGACGAGACATCCAACAGCCTGGACGTCCGCTTCCTTCTCGGCGGCAACTCGAGCCTCGTCCTGGGCGGGAAGGTCTCCAGCGAGGTCTACGAAGCCAAGCGCTTCTCCACCACCGGGCTGCGGGCCTCGGGCACGCTTCAGTTCACCAGCCGGTTGAGCCTGACCCTGAGCGCCCGGACCGGGGCTAAGATCCGCTATGTTGAAAGTCCCTACCAGGGCTTCGGCAGCGATGCCGCCGCTTCGATGGAGTACAAGCCGCTGGACAAGCTCCACCTCAACCTGGCCCTGACCTACTCGGATTTCTTCCGCCGCGAGGGGAGCGTCAAAGAGTTTGACTACGCCATCATTCGCGGCCGGGCGACCTACCAGATCAACCGCTATCTGTTCCTGCGGGCCATCGTCGAGTACAACTCTTTCCGCGACGAGCTGATGACCGATTTCCTGGCCTCCTTCACCTACATCCCCGGCACCGTCATCCACATCGGCTATGGATCGCTGTACGAGAAGCTGGAGTGGGTGGAGGGCGAGTATCGGGGGGCGGACCGGTTCCTGGAGTCGCGGCGGAGCTTCTTCTTCAAAGCTTCCTATCTCTGGCGGCTGTGAAGCGCGGCGCGGCCGTCGAACGGTCGTCATCTTAGGACTCTTCTTGATTGCGGGGGGGGATTTCGGGGCAAATATTTTTTTGGCCGCGCGGAATTGCGCGTGCTTGGCCGGACGCAATTCACAATTATGAATAGGGTCTGCAAATATTTGAAGATCCGGCTTGCTCTCGCAAGTGAGGACGGCCGTGATGGCTCCAGCGGAAGAGGCGGCGAATCGCATCCAGACTTTTGGAATTCCGATCGAGGATAAGATCGAGCGTTTTCGGCGCCTGCGAATCTTGGATCATCGATGGACCGGATGGGATTCCAGGAATGATGGACTCCATCATGAGCCTGGAAAGAAAACCCGAAAAAGCGAAGGCCATGCGGCTTCTCGCTTGTGGGAGCCGGAGCGGCAGCCGACACGGAAGCGGCGGCTGAGCTGGTCCGGATTCTTGGATGTCGGGCCGGCGCGAGGAGCGAGCGCGCTTCCGCCTATCCCGGTATTTGGATCATGAGCTTGACGGCGGGGATCAAAGGACGGATGAACCCCGCTAGGTCCGAGGGCCCGCAACTCCTATCGCCGTAGATCGGACGATTCTCGTAAGTGGGCGTGGCCGCGACAGCTCTTCCGGAAGGCGGTGGGCCGTGCGTCCGGGATCTTGGATTTCGGATGGACGCGAGGATCGAACGCCCTTCAGCCTATTCCGATTCTTGGATTATAGAGTGATGGGCCGAAGTCTCTTAACAGGCAGATAAATAATAAGATACCGGCGTTCTAGGGCTTGGCATGAGGCTTGCGATAGCGCCTCCCGTCGTCCATTCTCTGTAAGGATGTGCCGCTCCGGGCAGTCCCACAAAGCAGCTCTCGGTGGAGCGAAGGCCGTGAGCCTCCGCTTAGAACCCCGGCCGTAACCCAAGGCGCTTTCTCCCGAGAGGAAAAGCGTCAGCACTCAAGGAGGTGCATCTCGATGAAACGAATCGCCTTTCTCACAATGGCGGTCCTGCTTCTCATCGGCGTCGCAGCCGCACAGATTCCGAACGGCAAGATCGTCGGTACGGTTAAGGACGATCAGGGAGCTCCTCTTCCCGGCGTAGCCATCGCCGCGACGAGCCCCAAGCTGGTCGGCACTGCGTCTGCAGTCTCCGATGAGTCGGGCACCTACCGCATCTTCTCCCTGCCCTCCGGCACGTATGCCGTCAGCTACACCCTGCAGGGGTTCAAGACGGTCAAGCGTGAGGGCATCATCCTCCAGCTTGAGCAGACCATCACGCTCAACATCACCCTGGAGCAGTCGAGCATCGAGGCCGAGATCACCGTCGTCGGCCAGAGCCCGCTGATCGACGTCAAGAGCACCACCAAGGGCGCCACGATGTCGAAGGAAGTCTTCATGCAGCTGCCCCGCAGCCGCAACTTCGACGGCCTGCTGGCCACCGTTCCCGGCGTCCAGTATGAATCCAACCAGGGCGGCCTGTCGGTCGACGGCGCTTCCGGCACCGAGAACATGTGGTACATTGACGGCACCAACGTCAACAACATGCGCATCGGCACCCGCGGCCAGAGCATCGTCATGGAGCAGCTGGAAGAGGTCAAGGTCACGGCTTCCGGCTACAGCGCCGAGTTCGGCGGCTCGATGGGCGGCGTGGTCAACGTCATCACCCGGTCGGGCGGCAACGAGTTCCACGGCGACATCTTCGGCTACTACGAAAACAACAAGCTGTGGATGCAGGGCAAGTCCAGCGACTATCTGCGGACGAGCCCCTACGCCTCCTCGCCCTATGACGAGAGCGACTACGAGTACATCAACACCGACGATCTGTACTTCGACGGCGGCAAGAACCGCGATGACTACCAGCGGATGGAAGGCGTCGTCAACCTGAGCGGGTACATCTTCAAGGACAAGCTGTGGTTCTTCGCGTCCTTCAACCCGATCTATTCCCGCACCTACGCCGATCGCTGGTTCACCTCCGATCCCACCAACCAGGCCGACTCCTCGGTTTGGGGCGACACCATCAAGGACCCCCGCCAGGGCCGCGAGCAGTATAATTTCTACAGCAAGAACTGGTACTGGTATTGGTCGGGCAAGTTGACGGCGGCCCCGATCAAGGGCATGCGCGTGTCTCTGAGCGTTGTCAACAACTTCTCCAAGGTCCGCGGCAGCATCCCCAGCATCGCCGGCACGTCGAACAAGTACTACTCCTACCGGACGGACTGGAACCCCATCAACCCCTCGACGAACCTGGGGCTTCTGACGGCCGGCAAGGAGTACGGATTCGACTATCCGAACATCTCCGGCAACGCCAACCTCGACTACACCGTCAGCAACAACTTCCTGGTCAGCGCCCGGTTCGGCTACTACCGGACCAACACAACCAACCAGCAGTTGTTCGTTCCCGGCACCTACTACTACTTCAACCAGTCCAACATGCGGTATGACGGCGTCTTCGCCGGCATCCCGGACAGCCTCCGCCACTATGCCGGTTGGGGCAACGGCGCCGGCACGACGGTCACCCAGAAGTACATCAACGAGCGCATGAGCGCGAACCTGGACATGACCTACTACCTCAACCTGGCCGGCGAGCACGCCTGGAAGGCGGGCTTCCAGTACATCCGGCTGCACGAGGACGTCGTCAACGGGCCCGTGGCGCCGCTGGTCAACCTCTACTGGGGCACCTACTACACCGATCCCACCGGGACCAAGATCCAGGGTGACTACGGCTACTACACCCTCCGCAACGACTTCAAGTCGGCTTACGGCTCGAACTTCAACGTGGCCAGCAACAACTGGGCCTTCTACATCCAGGATTCCTGGACGATCGGCCAGCGGCTGACCGTGAACTTCGGCCTCCGGACGGAGAGCGAGTACATTCCCTCCCTGGCCACCAACGATCCCGACTATGCCGACTACAAGCCGATCCAGTTCTCCTTCGCCGAGAAGCTGGCCCCCCGCGTGGGCCTGATCTATGACGTCTTCGGCGATTCCAGCTTGAAGGTGTTCGGCAGCTTCGGCATCTACTACGACGTCATGAAGCTGTACATGGCCGAGGGCGCCTACGGCGGCTTCAAGTGGTGGACCTCCTACTACTACTTCGACAACTACAACTGGCCGAACATCGCCGCCTCCGGCGAGGTCAGCAACGCGGCCGACCAGGCCGCCGGCGGCCGGTACGCCGGCTCCCGCAACTGGCGGACGGTTTCTTGGGACACCACGGATCCCGACCTGAAGCCCGTTTCCCAGAGCGAGCTGTCCTTCGGTGCGGACAAGAAGATCACGGAAGAGATCTCCTTCGGCGCCCGCATCGTCTACAAGCACCTCATGCGCACGATCGAGGACGTGGGCGTCCTGATGCAGGATGCCGACGGCAACTGGTCCGAGGAATACTTCATCGCCAACCCGGGCGAGGGCTGGACCCTGCCCGTGTCCGAGGGCGGCAAGTTCTCCGACGTATACTGGCCCGCTCCCAAGCCGAAGCGCGAGTACTGGGGCGTCAACCTGTCCCTGGAAAAGCGGTTCAGCAACAACTGGCAGGGCGGCCTCAACTACACCTGGAGCCATCTGAGCGGCAACTACGGCGGCTTGTCCTCCTCGGACGAGAACGGCCGCAACTCCCCGAACGTCGAGCGGTATTGGGACTTGTGGTTCGAGCGCTATGACCTCCACGGCAATCCCTTGGACGGCACCCTGCCCTCCGACCGCACCCACTACTTCAAGGCTTACGGCTCCTACGCCTTCCCGTTCGGCCTGACTGTCGGTGTCGTCGCTTACGGCCGGTCCGGTCTGCCCAAGACCACGAGCCTGAGCTTCAACGACATGCAGGTCTTCCCCGACGGTTACTATGACACCGGCGAGCGCACGCCGTTCATGGCCTGGGCCGACATGTACATCGAGTACACGCTGCGCATCGCCAAGAAGTACAGCATCAACCTGAACGCCACGATCTCCAACTTCACCGACACCAACACGATCACCGGCTATTCGATGCAGTACAACTACACGATGCTGCGCATGACCGACGAAGAGCTTCTCGGTCAGCAGACCAACTACAAGGACTGGAAGGTTTGGATGGATGAGCAGATCACCGTCAACAAGCTGAATCCGGTCTACGGCTGGTGGAACGCCCGCAACGGTTCCTGGTCCTGGCGCGCCGGCGCCCGCATTTCCTTCTAAAAGGGAACTGCCAGCGCTTAACGCTTAGTCCTACCGCCCCGTCCTCATCCTCCCGCAAGGGGGGATGGGGGCGGGGTTTTTATTTGCTCTTCTCCCATCATTCATTTCGATCCGCCGCATCGTATTGTAAGATGAGCAGGGAGGCCAAAGACAGAAGCTATGAGAAAAAAGGAGACGCCGGAGGGACTCATAAAAGCGCTTATAAATAAAGGATTTATAGTCTGCGTCGCGATCCTGATGACCGGCCTTCCCATCCTCTCCCAGACGACCGCCGAGCTTGTCCGCAACGCTCATGACTGCTTCGACACGATGGATGACGAAACGGGCTTGCGGCTGGCGGCCAGGGCCCTGGAGAGCGATCCTAAAAGATGGACGCTCCGGCTGCGGCAGGCGGCCGTGCTGAGCAAGCTGGGCCGCAAGGAAGTCGCCTGGCTGGCTTTGGAGCGGGCCCGGAGTGACGCCGGGAAGGACGCGGGCTCGGTCGGGAGCTATGGCCCTTCGGCCCTGGCCGCGCTCTGGAAGTATCAGGAGGGCCGCCGTGCGGAAGCCGAGGTTCTGGCCGTGGAGGCCGCGCATCGGGCCGCTTCCTCTCTCCATCCGGATCGAGGAGCCAAGCCCGACTGGGCCGCCGCTTTCGCGCCGGGGCTTCGCGAGCCGCCGGGAGCCGCCGAAGCCGAAAAGCCCCGGTCTCTCTTTTTTCCCAATGCGGGCCTTGGCTCTTATATCCTTGGCGCGCTCGCCGAGTCCGTTTCGGGATGGAGCGGGAAGACGGAGAGCCTTTTTCTGGAGGCCCTGCGCTTGTCCTACGACGCGCATGACTGCGCCCTGCGGATCGTCTTGGGTCGGATGGGCGCGGGCGACTCGGCCGGGGCTGTCCGCGCGGGTCTGGCCGCCTGCGACGAAGGGGGCCTTCACCCCGATTATTGCCTGGTCCTTGCGGCGACCTATGAAGCGGCCGGCGCGAAGAGCGCGGCTGAAGACTTCCTAGCCTTGGCCGTGGACCTCAAGCCCTACATGCCGATCTGGCTCCGGGCCCAGGCCGCGGCTGAAGCCGGCTCGGGACGGCGCGCGGAAGCAGCCGCGATCCTCAGGCGCGTCCTGCGCCTGAGCCCGGCGGATATGACCGCCCGGGATCACCTCGAAAGACTGGACGGCGGGCGGAGTCTCCCGCCTGGGGCCTTCGCCGAGGCGCTTGCCGCGGCCGTGGCCTCGCTCAAGCGGGAGATCGAGCCCCACTGGACGCAAGCCCTATGGCGGACTTCTGACGCAGCCGCCCTTCGCGTCAATGTCCGGTTCGGTCGATTCCTTAGCGAAGGCCTCGTGGACGATGCGGCCTGCATGCTCGAAGCCTTCCTGCGGATCGATTCCACATCCCCCACGCTCCTCTACAACCTGGCCCTGCTGGAGTCCTCGCGCGGCCGCGTGGACGCGGCGCTCCCCCCGGCCTGGGAAGCCGCGGCCCGCAAGCCCGACTACGGCAACGCCCTGGATACGGCGGGCCGGCAGCTCTTCGTCCTGGAGGACTTCGGCCGGGCCGTCCTGCTGTATGAGGACGCGCTGGCCCTCTCGCCCGACGATCCGACGGCCTGGTTCAACCTGGCCTGCGCCTGCCTGGGAGGCGGGAACGCGGAAAGGGCGGAGGCCGAAGTGATGCGGGCCTTGGACCTGGCCCGCGCGGCAGATCCTTCCGAAGGCGTCGAAAATAGCGATTCGAAAAGGCCCGGCGCGCCGCGCAGGGGAGCTTTGGTCGGGGTTCCCGGCGGAGCACGGCCCGACGCGGCCTCCGAAAAGCCGCGTGATGAGAAGCCGGAGGGCGCCGCGCACGATTTGACCGTCAAGGTGGACCCCATTCGTTACCGGGCCCTGGTCCTGCTGGGCTCAATCCGGCTGGAGCGCGGCGGAAAGGAAGCGGCCCTTAAGGCCGTGGAAGAGGCGATCGGGCTCGAGCCGGGATCCCCCGATGCCTACCTCGAGCTGGGGCGGATCCGCCTGGCCATGAGCGAGGCGGCGGAAGCTGAAGTCGCTTTCTCCAGGTATCTCGCCCTGGGCGGGACTCCGGCCAAGGCTCTGGCCGCCCGCAGGGGCGGAGAAAGAATCACCGGCCGGAGGACTTGAGCCGGGCCAGGGCGGCTCGGGCGCTCTGGATCTTGGCCGCCGGCTCCCGGCCGGGAGCGGCCAGGAACTTCTCGAAGCTGTCGATGGCCGCGGCAGTGTCGCCCTTTTCCTTGTAGCAGACGCCCAGGCTGTAGTAAGCGTCCGGGTCGGGCCCCAGGGCGATGGCCCGGAGAAAGGCCTCGGCGGCCTTGCCGAAATCCCCGGCCCGGGCCCAGGCGGCACCCAGGGCCTTGGGTGCGGCGGGGTCTTTGGGATAATCCTTGATCAGGGCTTCGAAGATCCCGGCGGCGTCCGGCATCCGTCCGCCGGCGGCCAGGTTCTCGGCGTAGGCCGTGCGCAGGAACTTGCTCTCGGGCTCGACGGCCAGGGCCTTCTCGAAGTACCCTCGGGCCTCGTCCCGGCGATTCGTGCCGTCCAGGATCACGGCCAGGCCGGTCAGGGCGTCTGGGGAATGCGGATGGATCTTCAGGATGTTGCCCATCACTTCGGCCGCCTCCTGGGGCTTGCTCATGACCAGGTAGGTGTAACCGAGCCGGGTCATCAGAAGCTCCGAGTCGGGAAGACGGTCCAGACCCTGGCGCAGGGTGGCGACGGCCCCCGTGAAGTCCTTGAGCCGGGCCTGCGACAAGGCCAGCCCGATGTAGCTCGAGGCCGCGTCGGGCCGCTGGGCGATCATCTTTCGGTGAAGGGAGGCCGCCTCGGCGAAGCGGCCTTCGTACTCGGCCTTCTCCGCGTCCTGGACGATCTTCAGCTCGTCGAGCTTGTCCTTAGGGTCGGCCGCGCCGCCCTTGCCGGACGGGTCGGAGTAGTCCACGTAGCCCAGGGAGCGGAGCCGGGCGATATCGGACTCGCTGGCGGCCCGCCGGCTCGAGGACACGCCCTCTTGGAGGATCGTCCCCAGACGGGCCTTGAGATCGTCGGCGGCCTTGTCCCGGCCGGCCCGGTTGTCGCTCTCGCCGGGATCGGCGGGGAGATTATAGAGCTCCCGCGTCGGCGCCTCGATGTATTTCCATGGCCCGGAGACGAGTCCGGTCAGGGCGGCCCAGCCGAAGTTCTCGCGAGGGTAGAAAGTCTCCAGATAAACCTCGAGATCGGCCTGCTTGCGACCCTGAACGTAGGGCAGGAGGCTCTCGCCTTGGACCCCTTCCGGGACGGGAATCCCCAGCAGGTCCAGCACCGTCGGCAGGATATCGATGAGCCGGACCCGGCTTTCGATGACCCGGCCGGCCGGCAGCCGGCCGTCGGCATACAGGAGAAGGGGAACGCGCACGGCGGGCTCGTAGAGGAAGACGCCGTGGCCCCACTCGCCCTTCTCACCGAACGATTCGCCGTGGTCTCCGGCGACGACGATCAGGGTTCGTCCGAGGAGACTGCGGGCCTTGAGGCGGAGCATGACCTGGCCGACGATGGCATCCATGTAGGCGATTTCGCCGTCGTAGGGCCGGCCGGGGAATTCCTCGCGTAGGGGCGAGGGCGGGGTGTAGGGCAGGTGGGGGTCGAAGAAGTGGATCCAGGCGAAAAAGGGGTCCGGCGAGGCGGCCGCCGTTTCGAACCACGGCTCGAAGATCTGCAGGACCTGCTCGGCCCGGCGCTCGCCGTTGGCCGACTTGAAGGGCGAGCCGGGCTGGATGTTGTCGTCGTAGAGGTCGAATCCGCCGTCCAGGCCGAACCGCGAGTCGACCGAAAAGGAGGCGGTGAAGGCCGCCGTGCGATAGCCACGGGCTTTCAGCACCCGGGCCAGGGTCGGCGTGGCGGCGGGCAGGGCGTAGGCGCCGTTGTTGTGAACGCCGTGGGCATAGGGATTGCGGCCCGTCATGATAGAGGCGTGAGAGGGAAGAGTCAGGGGCGCCGGGGCATAGGCCTTGGCGAAGCGCACGCCCTTGCGGGCGATGGCGTCCAGATTAGGAGTGACGGCTTCCGCGTAGCCGTAGCAGCCGAGCCGGTCGGCCCGGGTCGTGTCGAGGGTGATCAGGACGACGTTCAGGCCGGGCTCCTTGGGGAGAACGGGAGCGGGGTCGGTCTTGGGCCGGGTCAGAATCCAGATCAGCCCGGCCGCGGCCGCCGCGGCGACGAGAACCCAGATCGGCCAGGTCCGGGCAAAAAACGGCTTGCTCGCCGGCGGCGGGACGTCCTTCGGCCAGGGCTTGTTCTGCAGGCCGGTCCGCCGGATGTCGGCGGCCGGGCGGCGGGGGCGGTTCTTGGGCTTGGACATGGCGGGGTTCCCTTGGGATAAAAAAAACCGCCCCGCCAGTTTTACTTCTTGATGGCGGTCAGGATGTTGCGAACCAGGGCGGCCCGCTCGCCGTCCGGCTCCAGGGTCAGGAACTTCTCGAACTTGACCACGGCGTTGGCGGTGTCGGCCTTGTTCAGGTAGACGTAACCGAGCTTGAGGAAGGAGTCGGGCCACTCGGGCTTGATCTCGGACGCCAGGGTGAAGTACTTGATGGCCTCGTCGTAGCCCTGGTTGGAGAAGAAGATCTCGCCCACATTGTAGGCCAGAACTTCGTCCTTGGGCGAAGCGGCGATGGACTCCTTGAAATACTCCTGGGCCTCGCTCAGCTTGTTCTGCTTCAGCGCGATATTGCCCAGGCCGGCCAGGGCCTTGCCGATCATGTCCTTGCCCAGCGCGGCGTCGGTCTTGGCTTTCTCGATGATGTCGTTGTAGATCGCGGCGGCTTTCTCGTAATCGCCCTTCTGCAGATGGCACTCGCCGATGGAGATGCGGACCTGGTAGGCCAGGGGGTTCTTCTCCATGAAGGTCTCGTACTGAACGATGGCCTCGTCGTACTTGCCCTCGCGGTAGAACTTGTTGCCGTTTTCCAGGAAGACGAAGGAAGCCTCATCCTCGATGAATCCGCCGCCCGGTTTCTCGGACTTCTTCAGGTGGATCTTGACCGGCGGGTTGACCTGCAGCTGGCTGACGTAAATGGGTTGGTTGATCGGATCATAGCCCTTGGCGTAGGAAACCAGGTTCCAGTTGCCGCTACCCAAGCCGATGAACGACCACTCGCCCTTCTTGTTGGTCAAAGTCTCGAACTTCAGGCTTTCGTTCTGGGGATAGGTGATCGACACCTTGGCGCCCTCGATGGGGTTGCCCTCGAGGTCGGTCACCGTCCCGCCTATGCGGCCGACGCCGCGGCCGGCCTGAGCCGAGGCGAAACCGACGGCCAGGAGAACGGCGGCGACCAGGACGATCCAGGATCTGACTTGCTTGTTCATGTTCAGCCTCCGCATGAATATTATGCAAAGAACATGCCAGCCCGGGATGTCCACCTGCCCTGTCCCAACCTGTTCTTTTTCAACAAGATGAAACCAGGCCGCAGATTTCCCGGCCAAGCCCGGGACACCGGCCTACTTGGCCGGCCTTTCCACGGGCCTTAAGAGGGGACATTGTATCACTTTTAGGACGCCGGTGGAAACCCGCGGTAGGGTGTCCGCTTGGTGACCTTACTGCCGTCGCCCGAGCTGGTCAGCGTCACCTCGAGCAGGCCTTTTTCATCAGGAAGCGACAGCGCAATTTCGATTTCCAGCTCGGCGCGGCCGAGCTTGATCAGCTCTTCGGCCTTGAAGGCCAAAGGCTTCTCGATCGAGGTCTCCCAAACCGGCTTTTCCTTGCCGTCGAGGGCCGTCACATGGACGCTCAGTACGGTCGACAGCCGGCCGTCCTCGTCCTTGAACCAGATCTTGCGGTACGGCACCAGAACGCGCAACGTCCGACGGTCGGGGGCGTCCGCCTTCAGGTCGATCCGGAAATCGAGCGCGCCGGGCTGGCCTGCGATCTGCGGCTTGAGCATCAGCTGGGTCTTCATGATCGCGGCCAGCTGGATGGCGCTGTCCGGCTCCAGCCGGTAGTTGCCGTTCCAATTGTAGTCGTAGAAGTAGATCGGGAACCAGCCGTAAAGCCAGATTTCGGCCGGGACGCCGTAGAAGGTCATCCCCCGCGGATACTGGGCCCGGGTGTCGGGGGGGCCGAGCAGAATGTGAATGCGGCCTCGGTCCTGCAGCCAGCCGGGCTCGCTGCCCCGGCCTTCGTTGTACAGGAAATTGGCTTCCTCGATGCGCTGGTAGTATTGAGTCTTGAACTCGTTCTCTTCGGTCGCCGGGTCGGGGTCGCGCTGGGCCCAGAAGGCGGCCATGAAGGCCGGCCGCTCGGCCGCGGGCAGATTGCGGAAGGTCCGTCGCTCCTTGGCCGTGATGATGTACCGGACTTCGGACAGGAAAGTCCGGCTGTCGGGATCGAGCCTCTTTTCCAGTCGGACGGTCGCGCAGCCGGCGGCCGTGACCAGAGTGAGCAGGACGGCCGTCAGGCGCGCGTTCCGGGTCATTTTTTGTCCTTGAGGGCGGCCACTTTCTCCTTGAGCTGGGGCTGGTTGCCGTTGATCTGCAAAGAGCGCTCCCAGGCCACCAGGGCTTCGGCCGCGTTGCCCAGGTTGAAGTAGCAGTCGCCGATGGCGTTGAGGACCTCGATATTGGTGCCGAAGTGGGCCAGGTATTCTTTGTAGCGGACGATGGCCGGCTCCAGCTCGCCCGCTCCCTGGTGGGCTTTGGCGGTGATCTGGAGGAAGTCCCATTTGCGGTCATCGGCCAGGAAGGGGGCGGCCAACGACTGGACGCCCGTGTAGTCCTTGTCCCGCAGCAGCAGCCCGGCATAGTCCAGGGCGTAGCGGGACTCGCCCGGCTCGCCCAGGTGGGCGGCCTGGAGCAGGGGTTTGGCCTTGACCGCGTCGTCCATGGCCAGGTATTCCAGGCCCAGGATGTGCTGGCTCTCCGGATCGGTCGAGGCGGCGTGCGGCAGGGAGACCACGAAGGGCCGGGCCAGGCTGAGCATCGGGGTGATGTAGAAGTCGACCTGGCCGGTCAGCCGGCTGCGGCGGGCCGCGTCGCGGACGGTGATGCGGAGCTGGTAGTTGGCCGGCGGGTAGTCGGCCAGGGGGATCTCCTCGTAGAAGGTGGCCCGGTCGGGATAGTCGGCTACGTTCCGGACGAAGGACTTGAAGACCTGACCGTCGCGCAGCACGGCATACTCGATCGCGCCGCCCTCGCGGACGTCGGCCGGGGGGTTGGCCATCTGACTGAAGACCGACAGCGTGTCGCTCTGCTGGAAGTCGTTGCGGGGCGAGGGGACGAGCTGGATGCCGTTCAGCAGGAAGGCCTTGGTCGCACCCCGGTGGGGCGAGGACTTGTCGGCCTTGTTGGCCAGGATGGGCTGGAGGAGGGCGAACTCGTCTTTCGCGGGCACGACGATGGTCGCCTCGAACGAGGTGAACTCCCGGGAGACCCGGTTCTTCCACAGCAGGCTCATCTTGTAGCGTCCGGGAATGAGGGGGAAGAGGTCCTGGTAGCTGAAGAGCTTGTTGCGGATGGCGATCAGCTGGGCCTGGTTGACGTCGAAGGGGATGCTGCGGTTGAACTGGTAGACCGTCCGGGCCGGATTGGCCGCGTCGGAAATGCGCCCCTCGATCTCCATCTCGGTGTGGAAGCCCTGGGCTCCGGCCTCGAAGTTCAGCCGGCTCGGCTCGAGGGCCAGGTGGACGAAGGCCTGCCCGCTCGGATCGAGGAAGACCCCCATCGTCGACTCGTTGCCGATGTAATTGGCGGAATAGTCGACCTCGATGATGTCCTTGTAGCGGAGGAGCTTCTCGGCGTAGTCGTCCTTGACCTTCTGATAGCCGGAGGCCGGCAGGCTCTGGCTGAGCATGATCTCGGTGGCCACCGAGGGGGCCCCGGCGTAGGATGAGTCGCCGGGGATGAGGGTCATGGAGACCGAGGCCACGGCCGGTTCGATATTGATGAGCTTGTAATAGGCGTTCTGGGCGTTGGTGGCGTCGCCTTCATAGAACTTCAGGAGCTTCTGCGGCCCGTCCTTGATGGGCGAGTAAATGACGTACTCGATCTTGCCCTCGGGCTGGAAGAAGACGATATTGAACTGGGAAGGCAGTCCGCGGTCGCCCATGGAGTCGAAGAACCAGATGATGACGGGCCGGATCTCCGGGACGTTCTCGAAGCGCTGGATCTCCTTCGGCTCGCCGAGCATGATATAGACCCGGCCCTGGTCGGTGCGCCAGCCGGCCGTGGCCGTATCGCGGCCGAACCACTGGTTGACGTAGGCGATGCGGCGGTAGTGCTCCTCGCGGAACTCGTTCTTCTCGGTGTCGGGTGTCTCGTCGCGCTGCCTCCAGAAAGCCTTGATGAACGACTCCCGCTCGCGGTCGTTCTCCAGCTGCAGGAAGACGTCCCGCTCCTTGGGGGAGATGATGTAGACGACCTCCTCCTGGACCCAGCGGCGGTAGGCCTCGGGCAGATCGGCAGGCGATTTTTTCCGGGTTTGGCCGGCGGCGGACCCGGCCGAGATGGCCGTCAAGACGGCTAAGAGGATGATAATGGGACGGATACGTCTGTTCTTCATCATTTGATTATATCTTTCGTCCAGGCTGGGGTCAAATCGGGGGCCTTGTAAAATTCCTTGGCTTGGCCGGACTTTCTTCCGGCTGCTCTCCCTGGACGAATCTGAAACGCCATCCCGTCCCTTTCCGATGCAATTTTCATGCCTGGCCGACATCCCCCGCCCCTCCCGCGGCGGCGGTTCGCCATGGTTGATCGAACTCCCTGCTTAGGCTATCCTATATTCGGTAGGGAGGCCTGTGTGAAAAACCGGATCGTCTTGTTCGGCGCTATCATCCTCGCGGCCGTCATGGCGGTTGCCCAGGAGCCGGGAGTCGTTTCCGGCCGGGTCACGGATGCCGAGGGAACCCTGCTGCCCGGCGTGGCGGTCACTTTGTCGGGTGCGGGCGCGCCAACCCGCTACGCGGTGACATCGGCCAAGGGCATGTTCCGGTTTACCGGATTGCCGGCCGCTTCCGATTATGCCCTGGAGCTCGACCTGCCGGGTTTCAAGACCCTCCGCCGGGACGGTCTTGCTGTGGCTTTCGGCCGGGATGTCCGGCTGAGCCTATCCCTGGATCCCCTCCCGCCCGACGAGATGATCACCATCTCCGGCGCCGCGCCCGTCGTCGATCGCAACAACCGCCGCACGGGGCTGTCGGCCGATGCTTTCCTCCTTCTGTCTCTGCCGATGCCCGGCGACCCCTGGTCCTGGCTGGCCTTGGCTCCCGGCCTGGCGGCCGACCGCGAGAACGTCGGCGGGGCCGAATCCGGCCTGCAGGCCTATGTCCATGGGGCCGGGGCGGCTTGGACGGACGCCGTCTGGACGATCGAAGGGACGGACATCACGGATCCTTCCACTCCCGGCGACGCCCCGGCCTATGTCGACCTGGCCAACTACGGCGAGATCCGGGTGGATATCGCGGGCGGCGATGCCCGGACCCGTACGGCCGGCCTGCATCTGCACCTCGTGCCCCGGCACGGCGGGACCATGCCTTCGGGCGGGCTCCGCTTCGATATCTCCGACAAGGCCTTCGAGCTGAACAATGTTTCTCCGGCCCTGGAGTCGGCCGGTTTGGGCCGCCCGGGCCTCAACAGCCTCCGGCTCTACGGCGGGAACCTCGGCGGCATGCTCGTCCGAGACCGCCTCTGGGCGGCCGGGGCCTTCGGCATCCAGGACATCGACAAACGGACCATGACCGGAGGCTCCGACCGGGTCACGATCGCCTCCGGGTACGGGAACCTGGACTTCAAGATCTCGCCGTCCCTCCGGTTGAACGGGCTTTTCGCCTACGACGCGAAGAGCTCCTCCAGCCGAGCCCTCTGGGGCGACGCCGAGCAGGCTCCCGAGACCCTCTGGTCCCAGACAAGCCCCAGCCTGACGGGCAAGGCCCGGCTGGAGAAGAAGCTGGGCGCCTTCGAGCTGGCCCTGACCGGCCTGCTGACTTCCGTCGACTTCCACCTGCAGCCGGTCGGGGGGGAGCGGACCGTGGATGGGTCCGGGAGCTACCAGGTCCGCAGCTACGAGCCTTCGTTCTACGTCACGGGCAATGCCAACGACTACCGGCGCAAATCCAGTCAATTCGGGCTGGCCTTCACCGGGCGGGCCTTCTTCGACCACATCCTGGGGGGCGGACATGAGCTGGCCTTCGGAATCGAGACCCGCTCGGCCGCCATGACCCTCAGCGACACCATCGAGGGCAACCTCATCCTGCACGACTACGGCTACGGCTGGGTCGAGGNNGAGCTCCTGCGCGATACGGCGGCCTCCTATGGCTACAGCCGCTTCTCGGCCTACGTCCAGGACACCATTGACTGGGGGCGGCTGTCGGTGACCCTGGGGCTGCGCTACGACAGGGAGCACGCCCTGATCCGCGAACAGGTCGTGGCGGCTTCACCCTGGTTCCCCGAATACCTGCCGGCCATGAATGTGGCCGAGTACGACCCGGGCTTCGTCAACAGCGTCCTCTTGCCCCGCCTTGGGCTCAGCTACGATCTGCGCGGCGACGGAAGGGACGTGATCCGGCTGTCGCTGGCCCTCTACGGCAGCCAGACGGGTATGGATCCGGCCGCGTTCGTCAACCCGGCCTCGGCCGGCATCGGCCTGCTCTGGCAGGACGCCGACGGAGACGGACGGGTCACGCCCGGCGAGCTGTTCGGCATCGACTGGACGACCGGCTCCTATGCTTCAGCCTCCGATCCCGCCTATTGGCTCTACGCCTGGGGCTTCGATCCCTACGACCCCTCCGCCCTGACGCCGGCCAACCGGCTGGCCGCCGACTACGCCGCGCCCCTGACGGACGAAATCCTCCTGTCCTATGAGAAGGAGATTCTGGATGACTTCGGCGCCCGCTTGGACATTCTCTACCGCAAGCGGCACCGCCTGTCCTACGACATCGGCATCCTGGCCGGCGGGCTCGTCGAGGATTACACCAACTGGGTGCCGGTGGGTACCAATGAGACCGTGGGGACGGAATATTGGACGCGCCTGGCGCCCGCTTACGGGTCCTACCGGACGATCGCCAAGAGCCGCTACGAGCAATACGCCGCGGTCACCTTGAGCCTGGGCAAGCGCTACTCCCGCGGCTGGATGCTGAACGGGTCCTTCACCTACGCCGACTGGAGGATCAACTACGGTGGAGATTACCTCGATCCCACCAACATGTCCTATTTCGAGGATGGTCTGGTCTGGGCGGAGTCCATGAGCGACGAGCTGGATGGAGTTCTGATCAGCTCCCGCTGGACGGCCAAGCTGGCCGGCCTGGTGTCCCTGCCCCTGGGGATCAAGGCCTCGGCCGTCCTGACGGCGCGAGAAGGGTACATCATCCCAACCTACACTATCGTCCAGAGGGAGAACATCGGCCCCACCTATCTGTACGGCTCCGAGTACGGCAACGGGCGCGTGGGCGATACCCGCCTGCCGTCCCTCTTCCTACTCAACGCCCGGCTGGAGAAGGAATTCGCCATCGGCGACCGGATCAAGCTGGCCCTGGGCCTGGACGCCTTCAATATTCTGAACTCCTCCACCGCGCTCAACCGGGCCGGGCGGATCGGCGCCTCGAACTACCTCCAGGACACGCTCATTCTCAACCCCGGAGTCTTCCGGCTCGGCGCCCGCATCTCGTTCTGACCCCAAGGTTCCTCGCCAATTTCCGGGAGGAGCGTTCCGGGGTACACCCTCGAGGGCGAGGGTGTACCCCAAACCGCTCTCATCTCCCGGAAAATGGCGATGAACCAAAAAAAAGCCCCGCCCCCCCCGTTCGGGGAGCAGGGCTTGGGACGACGATGGGAGCTTGGTCTTACTGGAGGGAGAAGTCGATCCGCTTCTCGACGCTCCTGTCAGAGCCCTTATCCTTGATCTTCATGACCAGGACGTAGGCGCCGGCGGGCAGGTCGCGGACTTCGTTGCGGACATCCTCGCCCTGCTTGATCTGGAGCGTTTGCTTGAGATTCAGGGGCAGGCTGAGGATGCTCGAATCCCAGCTGGCCGGGCTGAACTTGATGACCGGCTTGTCGCCCTGGAAGACCTCCATGGCGATCTCCATGTTGACCGCCCCGGTCTCGGAAGCCGCGAGCCCGTAAACGAAGCTGAACAGATTGAGAGTTTCGCCGATGGCGAAGACGTTGTCCATGCTCGGCACGAAGTGAGTGTCGCCGAAGGCGAAGAAGCCCTTGTCCAGGGTGGGATTCTTCTCCACGGTTTGACCCTGCTTGAAGTCCTTGATGAAGAAGGACGGGATGGTCTCGAGCTTGCCCTCATAGGACTTGGCATCAGGCAGCTTGAAGTCGTAGTACTGGACGCCGACCTTGGCCCGGTCAGCCGAGGTCACGGCGACGGCGGCCACGTAATCACCCGGCTTGATGCCGAACGAGATGGTGTACCATTCAGTCTTTTCCGGGTCGTACCCGGCTTGGTCGGTCTCGAAGGAAGCCGGGGAGGCGAACTCGCGAACCAGCTTGCCGGGAAGGCCGTTCTCAGACCGGTGGATGCGCAGGAACAGGTTGGCGGCGGCCTTCATCTTGGGAGCGGCCGGGGGCTGGGACGGGTCAATCACGTCGGACCCGGCGGCCGCGGCAAAGCCCAAGTCGGCGTTCTTGATCCGCAGGTAGAGCACCTGCTGGTAGCCATGCTGGGCGGGCAGGTACTGGCTCCGGAAAACCTCGAAGGGCAGGTCCAGCTTGGCCTGTTTGGCGGCCAGGCCGGAGTCCATGATGTCCCGGATGTTCTTCTGGGCGGCGGCCGGGGCGGGCTTTTGGGCGGCCATGCCGGCGGCGACGACGAAGCTGAAGATGAGCAGGGAAACGGTTATCTTTTTCATGATCGGCATCCTCCTCTGTGATGCGTGGAACGAACCTCGCCATATGAAATAGCAAGGATTATGCCAACTTCAAGCTTGGAGATTTCCGCTCTTTTCAACGCCATCATGCGCAGAGATCTGTAAAGGATGTTTACGCCTAGCTAATAGAAAAAGGACTATACCAAAAAGCCGGGCGCAACGCAATCGTGTTCAGCGCTGGAAGATATCGACCGCCTGGTTGTGCTCGCGCAGGGTGCGGCTGAACTGGTGGCTGCCGTCATTGCGCGAGACGAAGTAGAAGAAGTCCGAGTCGGCCGGGCGCAGGGCGGCCAGCAGCGACTCGCGGCCGGGGTTGCAGATGGGGCCCGGCGGCAGCCCCTTGATGCGGTAGGTGTTGTAGGGCGAGTCGAGCTTGAGGTCCTTGGTATAAAGGCGGCCCCGGTACGTCCCCTCGGCCTTGAGGACGTAGACGATGGTCGGGTCGCAGTCCAGGCGCATACCCAGGCGCAGCCGGTTGTGGAAGACCGACGAGACCAGCGGCTTCTCCTCGGCCCGGCCCGTCTCCTTCTCGATCAGCGAGGCCAGGGTGACGGCGTCCCGGATGCTCATCCCGAGCCGGGCGGCTTCGCCTCGCCAGCCTTCGTTGAAGACGGTCTTGAACTGGTCGGTCATCAAGGCCAGGATCTCGGCGGATGTGATGTCCTTGGGCAGGCGATACGTCTCGGGGAAGAGATAGCCTTCCAGGTCGGAAGCCTGCGGATCGAGCAGTCCGAGGGGGGCGGTGTCCTTGAAGGCCGCCGCGAATTCCGCCTCGCCGCCGAATCCGGCTGCGATGAACAGAGGGAAGATCTCGCGGCCGGTCAGTCCTTCGGCCACGGTCACCGATCGGAGGTAGACGCGTCCGTGGATCAGGGCGTCCAGGACGGCCGCCGGCATCGATGACGCCGGCAGGCTGTATTGGCCGGCCCTGAGCGGCTGGCCGGCGTGGAACAGGCGGTAGCGCAGGAGGAATGGAGCGGTCTTGGCCAGGACGCCCTTGGCCTTGAGCTCGGAGGCGATGGCCGAGGCGCCCTTGCCGCGGGGGATCTCGACCAGCACCGCCGCGCCCCTCTTTCCGGCCCCGGCGGCCGATTCGAGGGCCGTCCAAACGCAAACGCCCAGGAGGGCGACCTGGGCCAGGATGAGCAGGGCTTTAATCGGACGGTGCCAGACTCTCATCGTCTCGCCTGCTTTCCAGGTATCCCTGCAGGATGATGACGGCCGCGATCTGGTTGACCACGGAGCGCTTGGACTTGATCCGGACCTTCTGCTCCTGAACCGAGCGCAGGGCCTGGTGGGTCGTCAGACGCTCATCCCAGAAAGCCACCGGGACCCCGGCGGCCTTCTCCAGCCAGGCGGCGAAGGTCCGCGTCTTCTCCGCCCGCGACCCTTCGCTGCCGTCCATCCGCAGGGGCATCCCGACGACAATGAGGCCGACGTCGTGGCTCTGGACGATCTCGCGAACCGCCGCCTTTCGGACAGATTCGCTCCCCTCGAGCTGGATCGTGGCGAGGGGCTGGGCGATCAGACCCAGGCTGTCGCTGATAGCCAGCCCGATGTGCCGGTCGCCGTAGTCGACTCCGAGGGTTCTCATGATTTGGCCGTGCGGCGCTTCTTGAGGCGGTGGCGCTCGAAGCCCAGCCGGATCAGGCGGTCCAGCAGCTTGGCGTAGGGGATGCCCGTGACGCCCCACAGCTTGGGATACATGCTGATGGCGGTGAAGCCGGGCAGGGTGTTGATCTCGTTGACGTACAGGTCGCAGCTTCCCTTCTCCAGGAAGAAGTCGACCCGCGACAGCCCCTCGGCGCCGCAGGCCTGGAAGGCGGTCACGGCCTGGCGCCTGACCTTGGCCGCGACATCGGGAGGCAGGTTGGCCGGGATGCCGAAGCGGGTCTTGCCGTCGATGTACTTATCCCGGTAGTCATAGAAGTCGTTGGCCGGGAAGACTTCGCCCGGAAGGGAGGCCGTCGGCTCGTCATTGCCCAGGACGGCGCACTCGATCTCCCGGCCGGTGATGCCCCTCTCGACCAGGACCTTGCGGTCATAGCGAAGGGCCAGACTGAGGGCGGCCGCGGCTTCGGAGTGGCGGCGGACCTTGGAGATTCCCACGCTCGAGCCCAGGTTGGCCGGCTTGACGAAATAGGGTGGCTTGAACGAGGCTCGGACGCGCCGCAGGACGGCGGCCCTGTCCATGCGCCATTCGGGCTCCCGCACGACGATCCAGGGCGAGACAAGCAGCCCGCGGGCCTGGAACAGCTGCTTCATCACGTCCTTGTCCATGCCGGCCGCCGAGGCCAGGACGCCGGGGCCGACATAGGGGACATCGGCCATCTCCAGCAGGCCCTGGATGGTGCCGTCCTCGCCGTAGGGGCCGTGCAGGACCGGGAAATAGAGATCGGCCCGCAGGGGATGGACCGCCCCCGCCTGCCAGGGCAGGAAAGGACGGAAGGGGCCGCGCCGGAGGCGGGACAGGGGTGTTCGGGGCGAAACGACTTGCTTCCAGCGGCCGTCCCTGGCGATGTACAGGCAGACGACATCGTAGCGGGACCGGTCCAGCTGGTCGAAGACGGCCGCGGCCGAGAGGATGGAAACCTCGTGCTCAGCCGAACGGCCGCCGAAAAGAAGGGCGATGGTTTTCTTGGCGGGCATGATGGGCCAATTCTAGAGGAGAGCCGGCCGTTTGTCCATCGGAAGGCCCGAGCCCCTTTCCCGCCCGGGTCTGCCTAGAGGTTGGACTTGAACAGGCGGCTGGGCGTGAACTTGATCCGCTTCTTGCGGGGGATGGCGATCAAGTCCCCGGTCTTGGGATTCCGGCCCTGGCGGGCCTCCCGGACCTTGATCTCGAAGCTGCCGAACCCGGACAGGTTGACCTTGCGTCCGGTTTTGAGCGACTCCTTGACCGAACCAAGCAGGGCCGCATAGGCTTTCTGGGCTTGGAGATGCGTGATCCCCGCGGCATGCGCCATGTTCGAGGTGAAATCTTTCTTTCCCATACCGCCCTCCTCTCGGAATGCCGATCTTTTGCTGAAGAACAGACTTATTCAAATGTTAAAGCCGAGAATGAAGAAAGTCAAGAGTCTCGCCGGCCGCTCCAGGGGCCGTGGCGCGTCCTGCGGGTGATGTGCTAGAATGCCTTCAGCGAGGTGCGTCATGACCAGGAAAGCGGGTCCGTGCGCTCTCATCGTGCTTCTGGCCGTCCTCTCGGCCGGCCTCCCGGTCCGGGCGGAGCGGGGCCGCAGCCAGATCGAGAAGCCCAAGATCTTTCAGGATTCCTATCCCATCGTCTCCGATTCCGATTTCCTCTGCTCCTTCTTCGTTCTGGAGGCGGCGGCTTCAGCTCGCATTGAGGGGGCCGAGGCCTCCGACGGCATGACCCTGATCGGGGAAGGCGAGCTGGTTTGGGCGCGGGGAGCCGACGGCGAAGATGTCCGGCCGGGCCAGGTCTTCGCCGTGATCGAGCCGAGCGAGCCGACCCCCGGCGCCAAGCCGGGCCAGGGTCCCGGGCCGATCGCTTTCCGCCGCGGCCGCTTGCGGGTTGTCCGTTTGGACGGCCCGATTTTCCTGGGCCGGATCGAGAAGGCCTGCGGCACGATCCGGGCCGGGTGCCTGCTGCTGCCCTACGAGGAGAAGGCTCCCATTCTGGGCCGCGACCTCGGCTATAATGCCGTCTTCAAGGGCGGCGAGACCGTGACGGGCCGGCTGTCCTATTTCCGCGACGGGCTCGTCCAAGCGGGGCCCGGCGACTGGATTCTGATCGACATCGGCGGCGGCCAAGGCCTCCAGGCCGGGCAGCAGTTGACCGTCTTCAGCAAGCCCGAGGGGGACCGCCCGCCCCGGGCCGCGGCCAACGTCGTGATCGTCGATGTCGGACTGGACACGGCCACGGTCAAGGTCCTTTCGGCCCGCGAAGCGCTCCATGTGGGCGATCTCGTCCAGGTCAAGGAGCCCCGCGGGGATTGACACTCCGGGGGGTTTTTGCTAGTTTAACGCAGTGCTTTCCGGGGCGGTCGCCCCGGCGGCGCGCCTGGACGCGGGCGTAGTTCAGTGGTAGAACGTCTGCTTGCCATGCAGAAGGTCGTGGGTTCAAGTCCCATCGCCCGCTCCATCCCCCCCTCCGCGACCGCCGCACAACGGCCAGCGAAGGCGCGGTACCCAAGTGGCTAAGGGAGAGGTCTGCAAAACCTCGATTCGCCGGTTCGAGTCCGGCCCGCGCCTCCATTTCCCTCCCCCGACCGATATTCGGGTTCGCTTGATTGACAGCCCCATCCGATTAGGCTAGATTGAGAACGACTGAAAGGAGGATCAACATGGATCTCATCTCCCGCGTTCAAAATCTGATCATCAAGCCCAAGGATGAGTGGGTCAAGATCAAGAGCGAGACGACCCCCCCGATGACCCTCATCTTGAGCTACGCGGCGATCCTGGCGGCCATCCCGGCCATCGCCCAGTTCATCGGCTACGGCTTGATCGGGATCCGCGTCCCCTTCCTCGGCAACGTCCGCTACCCGCTGGGCAGCTCCCTGCTGCGGGCCGTCCTCTACTACGTCTTCACCCTGGCCAGCGTCTATGGATTCGGCTTCGTCATCAACCTGCTGGCTCCCAACTTCGGGACCAAGCCCAACCTGCAGAAGGCCATGCAGCTTTCGGTCTACAGCATGACCATCCCCTTCGTGGCCGGGATCTTCTACAGCATCCCGTCCCTGGGCGTCCTGGCCGGCATCGCCGGGCTCTACGGGCTGTATGTCCTCTACCTCGGGTTCAACAATCCGATGATGGACACGCCCAAGGACAAGATCGTCACCTATGTGATCGTCTGCATGGTCGTGGTCGTGGTGCTGATGCTCGTTGTCGGGCTGATCCTGGGGGCGATCTTCGCCGTCGGCTCCGTGGCCCGCTTCTGACGATCTCCGTCCCGCCGCCGGCTAGGAAAGCTCGGCGACGATCCTGGCGAAGGCCTCGGCCGGGGAGGCCGCTTGGGTGATCGGCCTCCCCACGACGAGGTAGTCCGATCCCTTCTCCACCGCCAGAGCCGGGGTCATGATCCGCTTCTGGTCCTGGGCCGCGGCCCAGGCCGGGCGGATGCCCGGCGTCACGATCAAGAATCCCGGTCCGACTTCCCGCCGCACGATCTCGATCTCCTGGGCCGAGCAGACAACTCCGGTCATGCCGGAGGCCTTGGCCAGGGCCGCCAGGCGCAGGACCTGGCCGGAGGTGTCCGGCGTCATCCCGATCGAGGCCAGGTCGTCGTTCTTCAGGCTGGTCAGGATGGTCACGCCCAGCAGGATGGGCCGCTCCCGGCCCAGCTTGGCGGCCTCCTCGGCGGTCGTGGCCGCGGCCCGGGCCATCATCTCGCCGCCGCCCGAGGTGTGGATGGTCATCATCCGGGCGCCGCGGCGGACGCCGATGCGGGCCGCCTCGCCGACGGTGTTGGGGATGTCGTGAAGCTTGAGGTCGAGAAAAACCGCTTTGCCCAGGGCCTTGATCTCCTGCAGAAGCGACGGCCCCTCGGCCGTGAACAGCTCCAAGCCCACTTTAAACAACGAGGCCTGGTCCAGCTCCCGGACCAGGGCCAGGGCCTGGTCCTTGGTTTCCACGTCCAGGGCGGTGATGATGCGGCCGGCGGCGGGAATGGCTTGGGTCATGGGCTCCTCCTCAGCGGGTCGAGATGACGCCGCCATTATAGGGATTTAAGGGGGCTTTCTCAATCAGCCGGCGGCGCGCCGCTCAGCGATCGGTCTTGAGCTTGCCGACGATGTCGGAGACGCGGGCGATGCCGTGCGCGTCGCACCAGGCGCCCATCTCGGCGGCGACGCGGACGGCCGCGGCCGGGTCGACGAAATTGGCCGTCCCGACCTGGACGGCCATGGCCCCGACCAGCATGAACTCCAGGGCGTCTTCGCCGGTCATGATGCCGCCCATGCCGATGACCGGGATCTTCACCGCGCGGGCGACCTGGTAGGTCATGCGCAGGGCCACCGGCTTGATGGCCGGGCCGCTCAGGCCGCCGAAGACGTTGCCCAGCTTGGGCCGTCCGGTCTCCAGGTCGACGGCCATGGCCAGGAGGGAGTTGATGAGCGAGATTGCGTCGGCCCCGCCGTCCTCGGCCGCCCGGGCGATGGAAGCTATGTCGGTGACGTTGGGCGAGAGCTTGGCGATGAGCGGCCGGCGGCTTCGCGCCTTGGCTTCGTAGACGATGGACTGGGTGGCCCGGGCGTCCATGGCCGGGCAGGCCCCGTTCTGCTTGACGTTGGGGCAGGAGATGTTCAGCTCGTAGGCGGCGATCCCCTCCTGCTCGTTCAGAAAGTCGATGACCCGCAGGTACTCCTCGTCCGAGGCGCCGCAGACGTTGACGACGACGACAGCCCCGCGCCGGCGGAGCTCGGGCAGGACATCGGCTGCGAAGTGCTCAACCCCGACCCCCTGCAGGCCGATGGCGTTGATC
The DNA here is from genome assembly GCA_002383325.1 of Candidatus Aminicenantes bacterium UBA4085. Taxonomy (GTDB): domain Bacteria; phylum Acidobacteriota; class Aminicenantia; order Aminicenantales; family UBA4085; genus UBA4085. Next base: position 11,100 of record DFYJ01000143.1, on the reverse strand, counting down.
AGGCCGGAGGCGGTCTCGACCAGGCGGGGAGGCGGGTTGCCCTCGCGGGGGCCGTAGTAGAGGCCCTTGACCACGATCCCGCCTGGGCTGGCCAGGTCCAGGAAGGGGGCGAACTCCAAGCCGTAGCCAAAGGTGCCGCTGGCCGTCAGCAGCGGGTTGCGGAGCTTGAGGAATCCGAGGTCGGCCGCAAGGTCTGCCATGTCAGCCCTCGCCCCAGACGATCTCTTCGGCCGCGAAGACGGGGCCGTCCTCGCAGATCTTGCGCCACTTGCCCTCGCCTTCGCGGCGGATGCGGTGGACGCAGCCCCAACAGGCCCCGAAGCCGCAGCCCATGATCGCTTCCAGCGAGAGCTGGGCCGGGATGCCGCGGGCCAAGGCCAAGACGGCGGTCTTCTCCATCATCGGGTCGGGGCCGCAGACGAAGAGGGCCTTGGGGGGCGTCTTGACCGCCGCCAGCTCCTTCTCCAGGAGCGCGGTCACGAAGCCCTTGAGGCCGAGGCTTCCGTCGTCCGTGGCCACGATGGGATGCAGGCCCGCCGCTTCGAACTTCTCCGCGATCGGGACTTCGGCCGACGTCTTGCCGCCGTAGAGGACCTTGACCCGGGCCCCTCGGGCCTTGAGCCGCCGTCCCAGGAAGAAGAGGGGAGCGATGCCCCGGCCTCCCCCGACCAGCCAGGCGGCTTTGGCTTTCCAGGCGCCCTCCAGGCGGAAACCCTGGCCCAGGGGGCCGAGGACATCCAGGGCCTCGCCCTTCTTCTTCGCCGCCAGCTGCGCGGTGCCCCGGCCGGCCGTGCGGAAGAAGATCTCCAGCCAGCCGTCGCCCGCGTCGTGCAGGCTGATGGGGCGCCGCAGGAGAGGATCGCTCCCCGGGGAGGTCCGGATCATGAGGAACTGACCCGGCCCGGCTTCGGCGGCCATCTCCGGGGCGGCGATGCGAAGGAGGTGAAAATCGCCCCAGCTCGATTTCTGCAGGATCGGCGCGCGGGGCTCGTGGCGCATGGCGGGACTAAAAGTATCAAAACGGGAGGGGGGGGTCAACCGGAGGGCGAATCGGGGCTTTCGTCGCGCGTCAGCAGGCCGTGAAGGCCCCAGCGCTTTTCAGCCGCCAGGTAGCGGATGGGCTTGCGGGGCGGGACGAACGACAGGGCCCGCTCGGCGAAAGCGGTGATCGAGAGCGAGGGGTTGACGCCCAGGTTCTCCTGGATCTGGGAGCCGTCGCAGATCGTAAGGCCCTGGTATCCCCGGACCCGGTTCCGCTCGTCGATGACCCCTTCCTCCGGCGTCGGCCCGAAGGTGCAGCCGCCCAGGATGTGGGCGGTGATGGGGATGTTCAGGGCCACCTCGGAGACGACGTTGCCCGCGACGCCGCCGATGCGGCGGGCCAGGCGGCGGCCGAAATCGTTGCCCGGGGGAATCCAAGTCGGCACCCCGCCGCCGCCGTCGCGCGCCGCTCCCAGGACCCGGCCGAAGGGCCAGGGCCAGGGCCGGCGCAGCTTGAGACGGAAGCTGCTCTCGAGCGTCTGCATGACCAGCAGGATGATGGTCTGGCGGGCCCAGCCTTGGGGCCGGCGCAGCTTGAGGTTCTTGACGGGGTGGAGGATCTCCCGGCCGAGCCAGCGCAGGGCGCGCGGCGTCTTCCGCCCGCCGTCGGTCAGGGCGGCCACGAGGAGCGATATGGCGTCGTGGCCGGAGCCGAAGCGGACGGGTTCGATGTGGGTGACCTCGTCGGGGTGGACGCTGGAGGTGATGGCGACGCCCTTGCTGAAGTCGGCTTCGCGGTCGAGCGAGCGGACCCCGAGCAGGGTTTCGGAGTTCGTCCGGGTGAAGCGGCCGAGGTGGGGCGACAGGCCGGGCAAGCGGCCGCGCCGCTTCAGATCGAGCAGGAGGCTGTTCGTGCCGAGCGTCCCGGCGGCCAGAACGATCTCCTTGGCCTCGAAGGTCAGCCCGCGGGCCCGGCGGAGAGCGCCCGTCGTCTTGCGGGTCCGAACGAGATAGCCGGCGCTCCCGTCGTCGGAGAGCGGGCGGATGTCGACGTCCTTGTTCTCAGCGAAGATCCGCGCACCCAGCTTGCGGGCGAAGTAGAGATAGTTCTTGTCCAGGCTGTTTTTGGCGTCGCGGCGGCAGCCGGTCATGCACTCGCCGCACAGCTCGCAGCCCAGCCGGTCGGGGCCTTCGCCGTCGAAATAGGGATCGGAGGCCGGCTCGCCCTTCTTCCCGGAATAGACCCCGACCGGAGTGGGCCGGTAGGTGTGCCCGCGCCCGATCTCGGCCGCCGTCTCGCGCATCAGGACGTCCTGATCCGTCTCGGCCGGATTGTCGACGGCGCCGAGCATCCGGCGGGCCAGCTCGTAGTAGGGCGCGAAGGCTTCCCGGCCGCCCAGCCGCTCGAGGCTGGGCCGCTCGAAGACCGAGTCGGGCGGCTGGTAGAGGGTGTTGGCATAGTTGAGGCTGCCGCCTCCGACGCCGGAGCCCGAGAGGATGAGGACTTTGTTGAGCAGGCGGAGGCGCCACAGGCCGGTCAGCCCCAGGCCGGGCATCCAAAGGAATTTGCGCAGGTTCCAGTTGCGGCGCGGAAACTCGTCGGCCTGCCAGTGGCGGCCGGCCTCAACGATGCCGACCCGGTACCCCTTCTGGGCCAGGCGCATGGCGGCGACGCTGCCGCCGAAGCCGGAGCCGACGACCAAGACGTCGAATTTAAAATCCGGATCGCGGCGGGGCCCTCTCATCGCGGGCCGTCCTTTCCGGCCTTGCCCCGGCCGTGGGGACGATGGAAGCTGCTGTTGTTCGAGCGGGCGAAACCTATCCGGAATCCGGGCCCGCGTCAAGGACTCTCCGTCCCGGCCGGATTCAGCGCAGCTTGAGGACGCCGCGGGCTGCGGCTTGGTCCAGCAGTCCCTTGATCGAGGCGGCCTCGACCCGCCCGTAGTAGAAGGCGCCGCCGGCCAGCGCCTCGGCCCGGACAGCCCGGAAGATGTCGAGGCAGGATCTCTTCCCATCGACGAAGGCAAAGGCCTCCTTGACCATCGTCGGATGGAGATTGGGAAAGCCTGGGCCCCAGCCCCGCTTGCCGAAGTAACTGGCCATCGGGCCGATATTGACCGGGACGCGCCCGGCCATCTCCCGCTCGAGAGGCGAGAGGACTTCGGGCGTGGGGTTCTTCTCCCCGGTCAAGGCGGTGAAGGCGGCCAGGAGATCGCGGCCGAGGCTCTCCGCCACCCGGTCGACGGCAGCGGCCCGCTCCCGCGGCAGGGCGGCATTGCGGCCGCCGGGCGCGGCGAAGACCCCGATCGAAAGAAGCGCCCCCTTCTCCCGGGCCGCGGCCAGCTCAAGAAGCTCGCGGGCTTCGGCATAGGCTCGGGCGGCCCCTTCACGCCCGGCGGCCGAGCCTTCCCGGAGCCGCTCCTGGGCCGTCCGCAGATCGCGGCCCAGCCGGGCCAGGCCGCGGGCATAGACTTCCTGGACGAGCATCGGGACATCCTCATCCCCCGCATCGGCCAGAAAGAGCGTCGCGGCGGCGACGACCAGGGCATTGCGCTCGAGCTGGGTCCGGTCGATGTTCCAGAGATCGTCGTCGCTGGAGTGAATGTAGAAATCGGGGTTGTTGATCAGGCCGACGGCCGGGACGCCGACGATCCCTTCGCAGAAGACCTCGTGGTCCGAGCCTCCGCTGTGCGGGACGGCGCAGGCGTCATACCGCTCGCGCGAGCCCAGGAAGGCCAAGACGGGCTTGGCGAAAGGCTGCGGCGTGCCGGCCTCCTCGGCGGCCAGCGAGCCGGTATTGCCGAGGACGATCGACTCGACGATCGACTCAACCACGTCGTTGAGATAGCTGGGCAGGGAGAAGGGCGTCCGGATCAGGTGCTGGACGCGCGAGCCTTGGCTCTGTCGGGCCCCGACCATGTCCTGGTTCAAGGAGGCCAGCCAGCCGCGGGGCGCCTCGGGATGCTCGGCCAGGTACTGGTATTCCGAGGTGTGCTCGTTGGGCCACCAGAAGACGATGTCCCGCTTCGGCCGCGGCACGCGGCCGGAATCGACCAGGGCCTTGATCGCCCGGCCGACTTCGAGCTGGGAGGCGCAGCCGCTGCCGTTGTCGTTGGCCGAGGTGCTCTCCTCGTCCAGGTGGGCGGTCAGGACGATGTCCTGGTCGTGGATCGAGGCTCCGGGGAGCTCGGCCCAGAGATAGGCCTGTTCGGCCTTGGCCGCGACGTCGGCCTCGATCTCGGCCCGGACCCTGACCGGCCGGCCGGCCGCGTAGGCCCGCTTCAGAACGTTCTGTAGGTGCCCATAGCGTCGCGGCGAGATCATGAAGGCCCAGGGCGCGGCCTTCCCTTCGGGCGCGGAGCTCGGGACCTTGATATAGGCAATCTGATCGGGTGTGTCGAAGCGGGCCTCGGGGTGGATCGAGGCGCACGAAACGACGCCCAGGGCCCCCAGCCCCCAGACCGCGGTCCGGATGGCCGCCGCCGGCGCGACCGTGGTCAGGACGATCTTGCCCGCGACGTCGAGGCCCTTGAGGTCGGCCGGAGTCGCGCCGCCGATGTCGACGAGCTCCGCCTCGGCCTTGGCCGAGCGGCTGAAGACGGCCAGCGATACGGCCACCTCAGCGAAGTCGGCCAGCTTCTCCTCCTCCGGCTCGATCATCCGCAGGACGGCCGAGCGGGGATTCCAGCTCAGCATGCCTTCGAAAGGCTGCTCGACGACGGCGACCGCCTCGAGTCCGGACTCCTTGGCCAGTTCGGCCAGGAAGCGGGCCGCGTCCACGTAGGCGGCTGAGCCCATGATGCGGTGGAACGGCGTCAGGCCGCGGACGACGTTGAAAGCCCGGTCGCCGGAGACCTCGTCGACCAGGAGCCGGAAGAGCGGCGGGGTAAGGAACGGACTGTCTTGGGCGGCGGCCGGCGCGATGAAGACGGCTAGGAGAAGGGTGGGGATCCAGACACAGCGGGAAGAAAGCATGAGGGCCTCCGTGCCTGCCAACGTAGGACTTCCGGCCGGCCCTGTCAAGGTTTCCCCTCTCTTTTGACACATCCGACGGATTTGGGACATAATGAATCTCAATCCAATCGCATTCCGCAAGGAGCCGCCATGGAGATCTCCCGCCGGGGACAGAGCGTTCAAGCCTCGCCCATTCGCAAGTTCAAGCCCTTCGCCGACGCCGCCCAAAAGGCCGGAGTCAAAATCTACTTCCTGAACATCGGCGACCCCGACATCCCGACACCCAAGCCGATCCTGGACGCCGTCCGGGCCTTCGACGATCCCATCCTCAGCTACGGCCCGGCCCAGGGCTTCCTGGAGCTGCGCCAGGGGATCGCCGGCTACTTCGCCGGCTACGGCATCGACCTGACGGCCGAGAACATCATCATCACCAACGGCGGATCGGAGGCCATCCTGCTGGCCTTCGCCACGGTGGCCGATCCCGGCGACGAGATCATCATCCCGGAGCCTTTCTATACCAACTACAACGGCTACGCCTCGCTGGCCGACCTCAAGGTTGTGCCCCTGACCCTCAAGGTCGAGGACGGCTACCGCCTGCCCCCGGCCGCCGATTTCGAGGCCCGCATCACCCCGCGCACCCGGGCCATCGTGCTGTGCTCGCCCAACAATCCTACCGGCACGGTCTACAGCGCCGAGGAGCTGCGGCGGGTGGCCGACCTGGCCGCCCGGCACAATCTTTTCCTCATCGGCGACGAGGTCTACAAGGAGTTCGTCTACGACGGGCTCAAGCACATCAGCCTGCTGGAGTTCCCCCAGATCAGGGACCGGGTCATCGTGGTCGACTCGATCTCCAAGCGCTTCTCCTGCTGCGGGGCCCGGATCGGGGCGGCCATCACCCGCAACGAGGCCGTCTACGGGGCCATGCTGCGGTTTGCCCAAGCCCGGCTTTGCCCGCCCTCCATCGAGCAGAAGGCGGCCATCGCCGCCTACAAAATGGGCATCGGGTACTTCGAGCCGGTCCGGCAGGAGTACGAGCGCCGGCGCGACGTCCTTTACGATGGGCTGGCCTCGATCCCCGGCGTCACGGTCCGCAAGCCCCAGGGCGCCTTCTACATGAGCGTTCGCCTGCCGGTCAGGGACGCCGAGAAGTTCGTCCTGTTCATGCTCAACGAGTTCCGGCTGGGCGGGGCCACGGTCATGGTTGCGCCCGAGTCGGGCTTCTACGCCACGCCCGGCAAGGGGCTGAACGAGGTCCGCATCGCCTATGTCCTCAAGGAAGAGGATATCCGGCAGGCCCTCATCATCCTCAAGGCCGGCCTGGAGGCCTTCCAGGCCGTCGAGAAGTAGCGGCTACTTCTCCCATCTCCGGGGGAACGGTTCGGGGTATCGTCCCGGCGGCTTCGGGCGCAACTCGCCTTTTTCCACAACTCTCTTCGGCGCCTGCAGCGCTTCGCAGTCCTCGTCGGAACAGCGCTTCGATGGTTCCCGCGAGGGCGGAACTCCGCATGCTTAACCTTCCGATAATAGCAACCACCCACTCCATTTCGATTCCGTGGAATATTCGCGTGCTCAAACATCCCTCGGCGCCCGCGGAGCTTGCGGAGCCCTAGCTGGGACATCGCTTCGACTGTCCCCGCCAGGGCGGGTGCCCTCAGAGAGCTATGGAAAAAAGCTGCGCCCTTGCTATCTCGCCGTTGGCCGATACCCCGAACCTCCCCTGGCTTCCGGCGATGGGAGAAGGGCCTTTCATCTCCAGGGTAGGGGCTTTTCGCCCAACTCGGCGGCCAGTTCGTAGGTCAGCCGCGTCAGCGCCTCGGCCTTCTCGTAGTCCAGCTTGTCGGCGTCGTCGGTCGCCCGGTGGTAGTCGATGTGCGAGCCCGAGAAGAAGAAAACGCCTGGAATTCCGAAATTGGCGAAGGTCATGTTGTCGCTTCCGGCCCCGCCGATCCGCTCGAACTTGAGCGGCCAGCGGACCGTCCGCTCGTTGACCGCGATCAGCAGCTTTTTGAATTCCGGGGTGATCGTGTCTGTGTCCAGGGCGTAGTGGGCCCGGTCGGATTCGCTGGCCCTGTCGGTGCGGGCGATCATGTCCAGGGTCAGGTCGGCCACGATCTTGTCCCGCGGCACCGGGCATTCGGCCAGGAAGTGGCGCGAGCCGAGCAGGCCGCTCTCCTCCCCGGCGAAGAGGACGAAGACGACGGACCGCTTGAAGGGCCGCCGGGCCACCGCTTCGGCGATCTCCATGACCGCGGCGCTGCCGCTGGCGTTGTCGTCGGCCCCGTTGCGGATGTCGCCCTTGGAGTCGGGATTGAGGTGGTCCAGGTGCGCGGTCACGGCCACGTATTCGGCCTTGAGGACGGGATCGGTGCCCTCGACCATCCCGACGACGTTCCAGGAAGGCAGCGCCTCGGAGTCGAAGGAAACATCGACCGTCGCGGTGACGCCCTTGAGAGCGGCCGGCCGGACCTTGGCCGCCTCCGCTTCGCCCGCTTTCTTGAGTCCTCCGGCCTGCCCGGCCATCATGGCCAGGACGGTTTCGGGCTTGACGGTGACGATCCAGGGAATGAAGGCGGGAGCCTTGGAGTTGGCGTAGACGATTTGGGGAGAGGCGCTCTTGGGCTTGGATTTATCGATCATGGCCGCCAAGGCCGGATCGGTGACGAGCAGGACCCCGGCCGCCTTGAGCGACAGCAGGGACATGAGCTTCTTCTGGAAGCCGCCCGCCTGGAGGTAGGTCTTATGGACGGCTTCGGGCAGGACGGGCTTGCCCTTGCGCAGCGGCGCGTTGGGCCAGATGATGACGAGCTTGCCCTCCGTGTCCAGGCCCTTGAAGTCGTTCCACCCGGCGGCCGGCTCGCGGATGCCGAAGCCGGCGAAGACCACTTCCAGCGTCCGGTCCTGGCAGGGCAGGATGTCGCCGTCCAGCCACTTGAAGTCCTTGGGCTGCTCGAGCCGGAGCGAACCTTTGGGAGTCGCGATCGTTAAGACGGGCTCCTTAGTGCAGGTCCGCCGCTGGACGGGCACGGGCTGGAGGTAGCCCGGCTTGCCGTCGGCTAGGACCGGAGGCTTGAGCCCTGCGGCCTTGAACTGGCTCTCCCCGTAGCGGGCGGCGATCTCATAGCCCTTGGAGGCCATGTAGCGGCCTTCCAGGGCGTCCGAAGCCAGATAATAGACGTGGCGGCGGATCTCGGCCGCGGTGATCGAGGCGGCCGGGGACGAGACCTCCTGGGCGGCCAGGGGGATGAACAGGGCAGCCAGGAGAACGGGGACGGGCGGGTGCGGGCGGTGCCTGGGCATGGGATAGCTCCTTACCTTCAAGGGTGGGCTTCCGGGCCTGGCCCGCCCACCCTCGCCTTCATTATACGAAAAAGAGCGGCTGCCGGTTCGGGCGGGAATCCGGGCGACGCGGCGGCGGGCCTTTTGAGCCGTTTGTCCCATTCCCCGAGGAATTCCGCTCCGATTGTCCTCTTTCCGGCGGCGCTTGAATTCGCCCCCCGGTCCGCGGTATCATTCAGCGTTTTAATGGTCCGTTTGCAGGAAAAAGGAGCTCGCACATGAAATATGTCTACTATTTCGGCGGCCGCAAGGCCGAAGGCAAGGCCGCCATGAAGAACCTTCTCGGCGGCAAGGGCGCCAACCTGGCCGAGATGGTCAACATCGGCCTGCCTGTCCCCCCCGGCTTCACCATGTCGACCGAGGTCTGCACCTACTACTACGGCAACCGCAAGACCTATCCCAAGACCCTCGCGGCTGAAGTCAAGGCCGCCTTGGGCAAGGTCGAGAAGGCCATGGGCGCCTCCTTCGGCGACGCCAAGAATCCTCTTCTGGTCTCGGTCCGCTCCGGGGCCCGGGCCTCGATGCCCGGCATGATGGACACCATCCTGAACCTGGGCCTCAACGACCGCACGGTCGAGGGCCTGATCGCCAAGACCGGCAATCCCCGCTTCGCCTACGACTGCTACCGGCGCTTCGTGGCCATGTACGGCGACGTCGTGCTGGGCCTGAAGCCGGTCGACAAGGACGACACCGATCCCTTCGAGGAGATCATCGAGAAGAAGAAAAAGAGCCGCGGGATCAAGCTTGATACCGAGCTGACGGCCGAGGATCTCAAAGCCCTTGTGGCCGAGTTCAAGAAAGCCATCAAGGAGAAGGCCGGCCGCGACTTCCCCGAGGACCCTATGAAGCAGCTCTGGGGCGCGATCGGGGCCGTCTTCGGATCGTGGATGAACGAGCGGGCCATTGCCTACCGCAAGATGTACGACATCCCGGCCGGCTGGGGCACCGCGGTCAACATCCAGTCCATGGTCTTCGGCAACATGGGCGACGACTCCGGCACCGGTGTCGCTTTCACCCGCGACGCGGCGACGGGCGCCAACCTCTTTTACGGCGAGTTCCTGATGAACGCCCAGGGCGAAGACGTGGTGGCCGGGACCCGGACGCCGCTGCCGATCGCCGAGCTCAAGGCCGAGAACGCGGCCGTCTACGCCCAGCTGGAGGGGATCCGCAAGAGCCTCGAGGCCCACTACAAGGACATGATGGACATTGAGTTCACCATCCAGCAGGGCAAGCTCTACATGCTCCAGTGCCGGGTGGGCAAGCGGACGGCCTTCGCCGCCATCCAGATCGCCGTCGATATGGTCGGCGAGAAGCTGATCGACGAGAAGGAAGCCCTGCGCCGGATCGAACCCGACCAGCTCAATCAGCTGCTGCGGCCGATCTTCGACCCGGTCGAGAAGGCCGCCGCCATCAAGGCCGGCCGGCTGATGACCAAGGGCCTGAACGCCGGCCCCGGGGCCGCTTCCGGCCGCGTCGTCTTCAACGCCACCGACGCCGAGGCCTGGAAAGCCAAGGGCGAGAAGGTCATCCTGGTCCGCATCGAGACCTCGCCCGAGGACATCAAGGGCATGGACGCGGCCGAAGGCATCCTGACCGCCCGCGGCGGCATGACCTCGCACGCGGCCCTGGTGGCCCGCCAGATGGGCCGGGTTTGCGTGGCCGGCTGCGGCGAGCTGGACATCGACTACGCCAAGCAGGCCATGACCGTCAAGGCCCGGACGATCAAAGAAGGCGACTGGATCTCCATCGACGGCACCACCGGCCAGGTCCTCGAGGGCCGGGTCAAGACCGTCCCCTCCGAGGTCCTCCAGGTCCTGATCTCCAAGACCCTCGACCCCGCTAAGGCGCCCGTCTACCAGACCTTCGCCAAGGTCATGAGCTGGGCCGACAAGTTCCGGACCCTCAAGATCCGGACCAACGCCGACCAGCCCGACCAGTCGGCCAATGCCGTGGCCTTCGGGGCCGAGGGCATCGGCCTCTGCCGCACCGAGCATATGTTCTTCGGTGAGGGCAAGATCGGACCCATGCGGGAGATGATCCTGGCCGACACCCTGGAGCAGCGCAAGGCCGCCCTGGCCAAGCTGCTGCCCCTGCAGCGGGCCGACTTCGCTGGCATCTTCGAGGTCATGAACGGCCGCCCGGTGACCATCCGGACGATCGACCCGCCGCTTCATGAGTTCCTGCCCCATACCGAGGCGGACCAGCGGGAGCTGGCCGGGCAGATGGGCCTGACCTACGAGAAGGTCAAGGCCCGGGTCGAGTCCCTGCACGAGTTCAACCCCATGCTCGGCTTCCGCGGCTGCCGGCTGGGCATCATCTATCCCGAGATCACCGAGATGCAGGCCCGGGCCATCTTCGAGGCCGCCGCCCAGACCAAGAAGAAGGGCATCGGCGTCGAGCCTGAGGTCATGATCCCCCTGGTCGGCAAGGTGGCCGAGCTGGCCCACCAGGAGAAGATCGTCCGGGCCGCGGCCGAGTCCGTCATGAAGGAGACCGGGATCAAGTTCAAGTATCTGGTCGGGACGATGATCGAGATTCCGCGCGGGGCCCTGACCGCCGACGAGATCGCGACGGTGGCCGAGTTCTTCAGCTTCGGCACCAACGACCTCACGCAGACCACCTTCGGGTTCTCGCGCGATGACATCGAGAGCAAGTTCCTCCCCAAGTACCTCGAGCGCAAAGTGCTCGCTCGCAACCCCTTCGAGACCATCGATGACGGTGTCGCCAAGCTCGTGGCGATGGGCTGCGAGCGCGGCCGCGCCACCAACCCGAAGCTCAAGCTCGGTGTGTGCGGCGAGCACGGTGGCGATCCGGAGAGCGTGCACACCT
>DFYJ01000099.1 GCA_002383325.1 Candidatus Aminicenantes bacterium UBA4085 | reverse complement strand
AGGATGACGGTCTCGCGCTCCCGCACCGGCTCGGCCACCGGCTCTTCCTCGATCACGAGCGCCTTCTTGGGCTCGGCCAAGCGGTAGTAGAACTCGCCCTTCTTCTTGTCCGACTTGACGAAGGCGGGCGTGTTGATCAGGACCAGCTCGACGTCCTCCTGGGTCGTCCGCCGCAGCAGGTCGACCAGGTGGTAGGCTCGCAGGTAATGCAGGGCCGTGGCCATGGAGTGGGAGGCGAAGGTCTCGAAGATGGGGATCAGCAGCTCCCGCAGGTCCTTGCCCTCGCGCCCCTCGGCCATGGCCAGGACCTTGGCCAGGTGATCGCGCTCGATATAGATGATTTTGTTCGGCAGGGCCATGGTCGGGGCCTCGCCGGCGTCGGCGAAGGTATCCGCGGCCGGGTCGTAGGCGACCTTGGCCACCTGAATCTTCTTCTTGGCCTTCTTGACCCAGAAGCGGAACGCGGCTGGGCCGGCCTTCTCCAGGGTCAGGCTGGTGCCCTGGGGGATGTTGGCCGCGGCGAAATACTCCTTGAAGCCCAGGAAGTACCCGAGCAGGGGGAAGAAGTAGGCCGTCAGGGTGACCTTGTCCTCGGCGTTGACGAAGGAGTACTCGCGGGCGTGCGACAGCTCCTTGTTGTACCAGCGGGGGATCTTGACCCCGCCGGAGAGGATCTCGCGCCAGCCCAGGTAGACCTTGAGCGGGAACTCGTGGAACGGCTCGACCTCGACCTTCTCGGCCGGGTCGAACTCGGGCAGCTTGGCTTCCGCGGCCGCCAGCGGCAGGCCCTCGGGCATGGCGGCCAGGGCGGACTTCAGATGCCAGCGGCCCCACTCCACCGGCGAGACCAGGACGAACTCCTTCTTGTGCTTGGTCTCCAGCAGATGGTTCAGCCACAGGCAGTGGATCTCGAACAGGTCGGAGGACGGCTCCAAGCCGAAGTGCTCGCGGATCAGCTCGGGGGTCGAGGCGGAGCATCCCTGCTCGGCCAGGCGGGCGGCCATGGCCTTGATCTTGTCCTCGCCGATCTCCGGCGGGCCGGCCTTCAGCTGCCAGCGGTCGCCCCAGGTGAAGAAGGCGGCCGACTTGATCAGGGCGGCCTTGATGGCGCGCTCCAGCGTCTTGACGTCCCGCTCGGTCATCGGCAGCTCGGTCAGCCGGGGGTCGGAGGCGGCCCCCATGATCGCGGGCGCCGCGTTGGTCAGGCCGTAGTTGGACGGCAGCAGGACCAGGGTCTTGGTCTTGGCCATGTAATCGACGTACTTGCGGAAGACGCCGCCGCCGGTGTAGTCGACCTCCAGCATCTCGCAGTCCAGGGACTTGTCCTGGATCTTGCGGACGACCTTGAGGACGACGGTGCCCTGGAAGGGCTCCTGAACCCGCGACCCGACCGTGAGGTGCTCGTCGTACTCCTTGATGATGGAGTCGCCCACCTCGTAGACCGCGTTGGGGTCGTAGATCTTGACCGTCTCCGAGCGCTGGCCGGCCGTCTTGCGGAAGGCCAGCGTTTGGGTCATCTCTTGGAGGGAGAACGGCCGGCGGGTCCGGCCCAATTCCCCTTCCAGGAAGGCGATGTCGTCCGGGGTGACCTGGACGAGCGAGTTGTCCTTATCCATGGCTCTCTTTCTTTCCCATCAATGTTAGCATAATCGCCTTCTGCGCATGAAGGCGGTTTTCGGCTTGGTCGAAGACGATGGAGCGGGGCGAGTCGAAGACGGAGGCGGTGACCTCCTCGCCGCGGTGGGCCGGCAGGCAGTGCATGAAGACGGCGTCGGGCTTGGCTTTGGCCATCAGGGCGTCGTTGACCTGGTAGGGGCTGAAGATGCGGAGCCGCTCGTCCTTCTCCGCCTCCTGGCCCATGGATGTCCAAACGTCGGCGTAGATGGCGTCGGCGCCCGCGACCGCTTCGGCCGGGTCGTGGGTGATGAGCAGCTCGAAGCCGGTCTCCCGGCCGTCCTCCCGGGCCCAGCGGACGATCTCGGGGTCGGGCTCGTAGCCCTGGGGCACGGCGGCGGCGAACGCGGCTCCGGCCTTGGCCGCGGCCAGCATCAGGCTGTGGCAGACGTTGTTGCCGTCGCCCGACCAGGCCAGCTTGACCTTGTTCAGGCCGCCCTTGTGCTCGATCAGGGTGAAGAAGTCGGCCATGGCCTGGCAGGGGTGGAGGAGGTCGGTCAACGCGTTGATGACCGGGATCGAGGCGGCCTTGGCCAGCCGGAGGATGTTGTCGTGGGCGAAGGTGCGGATCATGATGCCGTCCACCCAGCGCTCCAGGTTGTGGGCGATGTCCTCGACCGTCTCCCGCTTGCCGACCTGGACCTCGTTGGGGCTGAGATAGATGGCTTTGCCGCCCAGCTCGATCATGCCGACCTCGAAGGTCATCCGGGTCCGCAGCGAGGGCTTCTCGAAGACCATGGCCAGGATCTGGTTTTTGAGGCGCTTGCGGTACTTCTCGGGATCGTCCTTGATGTCCTTGGTCAGGTCCATCAGCTCGTGGAACTCATAGCGGCTGAGGTCGTGGATCGTGATGAAATCCTTGTTCATGGTCCTTTCCTTCCGTCTTGCGCCCCTCTCAGGAGGCGGCTCCTTCCCGCCGCTCGGCCGGGGCCGCGGGCGCCTCGAGGCCGGGCAGGCCGTCGGGCACGATCCGCGTGCCCGAGCGCCCGATCAGGGCGGCTTTCAGGTGGGCGGCGTCGGTGATCAGCACCTCCCGCCCGCCGGCCCGGATGTACTCGACGGCGGCCCGGATCTTGGGCCCCATCGAGCCGGCCGGGAACTGCCCTTCCTCCAGCATCCGCTCGGCTTCGCCGACCCGGATCTCGGCCAGCTCGCGCTGGGTCGGCTTGCCGAAATCGGCGCAGACCCGCTCGATGGCCGTCAGGATGATGAAGAGGTCCACCCCCACCTCGCGGGCGATGAGGCTGGACGCGTAATCCTTGTCGATGACCGCCTCGACCCCTTCGTAGAGGCCGCGGCTGTTGAGGATGACCGGGATGCCCCCGCCGCCGGCGGCGATGACGATGCGGCCGCTCTCCACGAGGTCCTTGATGACCCACTTGGCGGTCACGTCGATGGGCTTGGGCGAGGCCACGACCTTGCGCCAGCCGCGGCCGGCGTCCTCGACCATGGTCCACTTCTTCTTGCGCTGGAGCTCCCGGGCCCGGAATTCGGTGTAGAAGGGCCCGACCGGCTTGGTCGGCTTGGCGAAAGCCGGGTCGTCCTTGTCCACCAGGACCATGGAGACCAGGGTGGCCACGTCCCGGTCGATGGACAGGCGGCGGAGCTCGTTGGCCAGGGCCCGCTCCAGGAGGTAGCCCATGGAGCCCTCGGTCATGGCGTCGCAGACGTCGAGCGAGTAGGCCGGGATGCGGTTGGCCGCCTCCTCCTGCTGGATGAGGAGATTGCCGACCTGGGGGCCGTTGCCGTGGACGATGATCAGGCCGTAGCCCTTGGCCGCGATGCCGGCCATCAGCCGGGCCGCCTTCTCGGCGTTCTTGACCTGCTCTTCCTGCAGGCCGCGCTGGTCCTCGGGCAGAAGGGCGTTGCCGCCGAACGCCACAAGGGCCAGCCTCTGCTTTGCCGCCGCCATGCCGGATCCGCCTTCTCTTCCGATTCCGCTCGCTTCTCGGCTCGCGGTCAGAACTTGGCCAGGACGTCCTGCAGGGTCGGCGAGCCGATCTCCTCCAGCTCGTAGCCGACGCGAAGCATGGTCTGCTTGGGGGTGAACAGCCGGTTGAGGTCGATGGGCGTGCCGGAGACGATCAGGTCGCAGTCGATGCGCTCGATCGTGGCGGCCAGCTCGCGGACCTGCTTCTCGCCGTAGCCCATGGCCGGCAGGACCTTCTCCAGGTGGCTGTACTTCTCGAAAGTGCCCTTGATGCTGCCGACCGCGGCCGGGCGCGGATCGACGATGGCCGCGGCGCCGAACTTCTGGGCGGCCACGTAGCCGGCTCCGAAGCCCATGCCGCCGTGGGTCACGGTCGGGCCGTCCTCGATGACCAGGACCCGCTTGCCGCGGATCTGCTCGCCGTTCTCCAGGACCAGGGCCGAGTTGGCCTTGATCACGGTCGCGGCCGGGTTGACCTTGCGGATGTTGGCCATGATCTTCTCGACGTTCTCGGGCGAGGCCGTGTCCATCTTGTTCAGGACGATGACCTGGGCCCGGCGGAAGTTGGTCTCGCCGGGATAGTAGAGCATCTCGTGGCCGGGCCGGTGCGGGTCGGCCACCACGATCTCCAGGTCGGGCTTGTAGAAAGAGAAGTCGTTGTTGCCGCCGTCCCAGAGGATGACGTCGGCCTCCTTCTCAGCCTCGCGCAGGATGGCTTCGTAGTCGACGCCGGAGTAGATGATGACCCCGGCGTTGATGTGGGGCTCGTACTCCTCGCGCTCCTCGATGGTGCACGCGTGCTCGTCCAGGTCGGAGAGGGCGGCGTAGCGCTGGACCCTCTGTTTGGCCAGGTCGCCGTAGGGCATGGGGTGGCGGATGGCGGCCACCCGGCGGCCCTTGGCCTGGAGGATGCGGGCCACCTTGCGGGAGGTCTGGCTCTTGCCGCAGCCGGTCCGGACGGCGCAGATGGAGACCACGGGCTTCTCGCTCTTGACCATGGTGTCCTTGGGGCCGAGCAGGACGAAGGAGGCGCCGGCCGCCTGGACCTGGCTGGCCTTGTGCATGACGTCCAGGTGGGCGATATCGCTGTAGGAGAAATAGACCTTGGTCACCCCGAACTTGCGGATCAGGGAGTCCAGCTCCTCCTCGGCGTAGATGGGGATGCCGTCGGGGTAGAGCTTGCCGGCCAGGACGGCCGGGTATTTGCGCCCTTCGATGTCGGGGATCTGGGTGGCGGTGAAGGCCACGACCTGGAAGGTGGGGTTGTCGCGGAAATAGGTGTTGAAGTTGTGGAAATCCCGCCCCGCGGCGCCCATGATAATGACTTTTTTCATCGCGCGTTCTCCTCCGTCAAAAATACGTCAACCTTAGTTTTTTCAACAAGAAAAGAAAGCGCTAGTATATACCAACCCGCCCCCCCGGACAAGCCGATGGGGGTCAGGTCTTAAGATTCAAGATTTCTGACAACCAGCGTTGACAAAATGTCAACTCAAGGGGTCGATTCTTGAATCTTAAGACCTGACCCCTACGCTTGGGGTACCGGGCGGGGCGAAATATGCTATAATCCAGCGTCCTCACTCTCTCTTGCGTGCGGAGACCATCACACCATGTGCGGCGTCATCGGAGTCTGGGTCAACGAACCGGCTTTTCCCTACCTCCACCAGGGGCTCATGGGGATTCAGCACCGGGGCCAGGACGCGGCCGGCATCACCACTTATGACGGCCGTTTTCACACCAAGAAGGGCAACGGCCTGGCCCGGGACATCTTCCGGGAGGACCATGCCGCCCGTCTGAGCGGGCCTATCGGCATCGGCCACACCCGCTACCCGACCGTCGGCGGCGGCCGTGGCGAGGACGCTCAGCCGTTCCAGCTGAACGCCCCCTTCGGGATCATCATGGCCCACAACGGCAATGTCGTGAACTACGCCGAGCTGCGCCAGTCGCTGTCCCGGGACCACCGACGCCTGCTCAACTCCGATAACGACGTCGAGAGCATCCTCAACGTCTTCGCCCAGTCCCTGGAGGAGCAGGCCAACGGCGCTCTGCGGCCGGAGCAGGTCTTCGACGCCGTGCGCCGCGTCTTCGGGGCTGTGGTCGGCAGCTACTCCGTGATCGCCTACATCGCCGGGCAGGGGATGGTCGCCTTCCGCGACCCCTACGGCATCAAGCCCCTGGTCTGGAGCCGGCGCGACGGCCTGGGCCTGCCCGAGTTCGCCTTCGCCTCGGAGACGGTCTCGCTCAACCTGATGGGCTTCCAGGACCTCCGCGAAGTCGGGGCCGGGGAGGCCGTCTTCATCGACAGCAGCCGCAAGGTCCACACCGCCCAGCTGTCCAGCAAGACCCACGCGCCCTGCCTCTTCGAGTGGGTCTACTTCGCCCGCCCCGACGCCATCATCGAGGGGACCGTCGTCTACCACGTCCGCATGCGCCTGGGGCAGCTGCTGGCCGAGGACATCCGCAAGCAAGGCCTCCATATCGATGTGGTCGTCCCGGTGCCCGACTCGTCGCGCGATGCGGCCATCGAGATCGCCCGCTCGCTGGACCTGCCCTACCGCGAGGCCCTGGTCAAAAATCGCTACATCGGCCGCACCTTCATCATGCCGGACCAGCAGAAGCGCAAGCACAGCGTCCGGGTCAAGCTGAACACCATCGCCAGCGAGTTCAAGGACCGCGACATCCTGCTGGTCGACGACAGCATCGTCCGCGGCACCACCTCGCAGGCCATTGTCGAGATGGTCCGGGAGTGCGGGGCCAAGCACGTCTATTTCGCGGTGACGTCCCCTCCGCTTCGCTTCCCCTGCGTCTACGGCATCGACATGCAGACCCGGACCGAGTTCCTGGCCCGCGACCGCAGCCTGGAGCAGATCGCCCAGTTCCTGGACGCCGACCGGGTCATCTACCAGACGCTCGACAACCTGAAGAAGGCCGTGCGGATGGAGAACCCGGCCCTGGGCCACTTTTGCGCCGCCTGCTTCGACGGGGACTACGTCACGGGCGATGTGACCCAGGAGATGCTGGACCGGATCGAGAAGGAGCGCACGGCTTCCGGCGCCGCCCAGCTGCCCCTGCCGATCCATTAGGGTCCGTTAGGGGTCAGGTCTTAAGATTCAAGTTATCTCCTTTATTGCCGGGCCGGGAGATCCGCGATCCTGGCTTATCCGCGGGTCCAGAAGCGGCCGGGGGCGCCGATCCAGCGCCGGGCTCTGGGGAGGATCCGACTGCCGGCTCTGCTGTCCCGCTCGCCCTTGACGCAACATCCGCTTCGCGCAGCTGCGCGATTCGGGTCTCGATCGAATCAACCGTGGCGGCCAGCTCCGCGTTCGAGGCCCGCGCCTCCGCAAAACGTCCGGCGTTGAAGCTGATCACGGCGTAATCGACCCCCCATATCTCGCCCGCCTTCCGAAGCCCGATGGCGCAGTGCTTTTTAACCAGGTACATGCCCATCGGGCGCCACGGTCGGCCTCTCCTCTTCCCCAGGATCTCCTGGACGGAGCAGCCGGTGACGGCCGAAACGGCTTCAAAAACCCGGGCCGGGGAGATCGCCCTGCAGGCGCCGATATCGCGGGCCGAATGCTCCCTGGCGCGTGCGATGGAGGCTCTCTCATTGACGATCTTACGAATCTTGTCGATAAACGACGGGCTTCCAAGAGCGATGCGCCGAAATGACTCCTTCAGGGGATCATCCATGTCGCGACGCTCGATCAGCAGCTCGCGATAGCGCCGGCGGGCCGGTTCGATGTCGTCGCTAAATAGAGACAGCACCCGGTCAGGGCTAAGGGTCGGCGTCAGCAGTCCGCGCAGGCCGAGATAGTCGCGACAGCTGCTCCAGGCGTAGTCTTCGGGGCGCTTGGCCAGCCGCCACCGGCAGGGATTGAGGTGGATGTAAAGGGATAGGTTGACGGCATACGTCTCTTCCTCAACCAGGATGGACTTGAAACGCCCCTGGAAGATATGGCCGACGAGCTTCCGCTTGCTCTTGAGCCAGTTCGCGTAGGCGGCGTTCAACTGGTGGATGCCCTCGGAGAGGTTGGCCAGCGGAGTCTTGAGAAAAAGGTGATAGTGATTGGGCATCAGGCAATAAGCGTAGAGGATGAAAGCGTATTTAACCGCCATCTCATTCATCTTGTCGATGAATTCCCGGCGGTCGCGATCGGCGAAGAAGATCGGATCTTTCCGGATGCCGCGGCACGTGATGTGGTACGAAGCACCGTGGTATTGGATGCGAAGAGGGCGTGCCATTTCGAACCTCCATGGCCCTCTGTGTAAGGGGACGGCTTGGAGAATGAAAATTCTCATCGGCCGGGTCGAGGAAAGCCGGATGCGTTTTGCCGCGGAGGACGGTTATGGTATCTTAATCACCGTTTCTTCTAATCAGAGGGCATCGGACGTGGCGCTATCTATTGATAAGAAATATTTTACGAGATATCTTGAATCTTAAGACCTGACCCCCAAGGGAGGGATGCATGAACGTCCTCATCACCGGCATCACCGGATTCGCCGGCAGCCACCTGGCCGAATACATCCTGGCCGAGCACCCTGGCGCCCGCGTCCACGGCATCGTCCGCTGGCGCAGCCGCATGGACAACATCGCCCACCTGGCGGGCAAGATCGAGCTTCACGAGGCCGACCTCAAGGACATGGTCTCTCTCAAAAAAGCCCTCCAGGCCGCCCGCCCCGACAAGATCTTTCACCTGGCCGCCCAGAGCTTCGTGCCCACCTCCTGGCGGCTGCCGGCCGAGACCTTCCAGATCAACTCCGTCGGCCAGATCAACCTCTTCGAGGCCCTCCTGGACCTCAAGCTCAATCCCCGCATCCAGATCGCCGGTTCCAGCGAGGAGTACGGCATGGTCTTCGCCGACGAGGTCCCGATGAAGGAGACCAACCCGCTGCGGCCGCTTTCGCCCTACGCCGTCTCCAAGGTGGCCCAGGACCTGCTCGGCTACCAGTATTTCAAGAGCTACGGCCTGCGGGCCATCCGGACCCGCGGCTTCAACCACACCGGCCCGCGCCGCGGCGACGTCTTCGTCACCTCCAACTTCGCCAAGCAGCTGGCCCAGATCGAGAAAGGCCTGCGCGAGCCGGTCATCCACGTCGGCAACCTGGACGCCAAGCGCGACTTCACCGACGTGCGCGACATGGTCAAGGCCTACTGGCTGGCGACCGAGAGGGGCGAGGACGGCGACGTCTACAACGTCGGCACCGGCGGCACGATCTCCATGCACCAGCTGCTGGAGATGCTGCTGGGGCTGACCAAGGTCAAGGTTGAGGTCAAGGTCGACCCGGACCGCCTGCGGCCGAGCGATGTCCAGATCCTGCAGGCCGACCCGTCAAAGTTCCGCAAGCAGACGGGCTGGGAGCCGGTCATCCCGTTTGCCAAGACCCTGCTCGATCTTCTGGACTACTGGCGCGAGCGCGTTTAAGAAGGGGTCAGGTCTTGACATTTGACATTTCCAACACATCAGGCGAAAAAAACGCCGCGAATGACGACGAGACAGCATGAGAAAGGCTGAATCCCCTTTGCGGGATACTTCCTCTCCGGGGATGGATGCCCTATCTAGGCCTGGCCCCTATGGGAAGAATTCCGGTCTGGGCAGCGTCGTAAGATGCGGATAGCCATGTCATCCCAGCGAATATTCATCACCGGAGCCACAGGATTTGTCGGCCGCCACCTCGTGTCCCGGCTCAACGAGCGGGGCGCCTCGGCCGAGATCTTCGGCTCCTGCTTCCCCGAGCGCCCCGAGTCGTGCGCCGACCTCTGCCGGGTCCAGCCGAACGTTCGCCTCGTCCATCTCGACCTGCGCGACGCTGACGCCGTCGACAAAGCCGTCGCCTCCATCCGCCCGGCCCGGATCTACCATCTGGCGGCGCTGTCCCAGGTCCGCCTGTCCTGGGAGAAGCGGGCCGAGACCTTCGACACCAATCTGCGTGGGACCTTCAACCTCTACGAGTCCGCCCTCCGCCATACCCCGCGGGCCCGCATCCTGTTCGTCAGCTCCTCGGACGTCTACGGCTTTCTGACGCCGCTCCGCCGACCGTGCCGCGAGCGGGACCGGGGCGGGGTGGTCAGCCCCTACGCTTTCACCAAGGTCAGCGGCGAGCTGCTGGGCGAGTTCTATGCCCTGCGGGAGAGGCTGCCGATCATCGCCGCCCGCCCCTTCCCGCACACAGGACCGGGGCAGACGGCCGATTTCGTCTGCTCGGATTGGGCCCGCCAGATCGCCCTCATCGAGAAGTACAAGGCCCACGACGACGCCCCCGCGTCATCCGCCAAGCCCGTCATCCGGGTCGGCAACCTGGCCCTGCGCCGCGACTACTCCGATGTCCGCGACGTCGTCCGCGCCTACGCCATGCTCATGGCCAAGGGAAAGGCGGGCGAAGTCTACAACGTCTGTTCCGGCCGCGCCGTCAGCCTGGAATGGATCCTGAAGAAGCTGCTGTCCTATTCGCGCCGCAAGATCGCCTACGCGGTCGACCCCACCCGCATCCGCAAGGTCGACATCCCGTACTTAGCCGGCGCCAACGGCAAGCTGCGTGAAGCCACGGGCTGGACGCCGCGCGTCCCGCTGGATCAGACCCTGCGCGACATCCTCGACTACTGGCGGGCCCGCGTTTAATCAGGGGTCAGGTCTCAACATTCAACATTTCTCTGGCTCGTTTCCGCGCCTGGGCCATCATCGACATTATAAACACCAGAGATAGCGCTACCTAGCGATCCGTAAAGAAGCTGATGGGCCGATTTATCCAGACCGTCAACCGGGGTTGGCAGAAATGTTGAATGTTGAGACCTGACCCCTACTGGTCACTTCCGGTCTTTATAGTAGTTCTCGTAAAATGCCTTGTACTCGGCGCTCTTTTCCTTGATCTTGAGCCACCAGTCGCGATTGTCGACGTACCAGCGGACGGTCGCCTCCAGCCCCTTCTCGAAGTCGACCTCCCGCTTCCACCCCAGCCCCTTCAGCTTGGCGCAATCCACGGCATAGCGCCGGTCGTGCCCCAGCCGGTCGGGGACGAACTTGATCAGGCCGGCCGGCTTGCCCAGCAGCCCGACGATCCGCTTGGCCACGTCGATGTTGAAACGCTCGTCGTTGGCCCCGACGTTGTAGGCCTGGCCCGCCTCGCCCCGCCGGATGACCGTCTCGATGGCCCGGCAGTTGTCCTCCACGTGCAGCCAATCGCGCACGTTGCGCCCTTTGCCATACAGCGGCAGCGGCTTATCCTCCATGGCGTTGGTCGTGAACAGCGGGATGAACTTTTCGGGATACTGGAACGGCCCGTAGTTGTTGCTCGGCCGCACGATCAGCGCCGGCGTGCCGTAGGTGACATGGAAGGCGTGGGCCAGCCGGTCGGCCCCGACCTTGCTGGCTGAGTAGGGCGAGGACGGGTTGAGCGCGGCAGTCTCCTTGAAGAAGCCCCGATCCCGGCTTCCGTAGACCTCGTCCGTCGAAACGTGGAGGAAGAATTCGATCTCGGGCCGGCTGCGCACCGCTTCCAGGAGGGTGTACGTGCCGTGCACGTCGGTCAGCACGAACTCGCCGCCGCTGACAATGGACCTGTCCACATGCGTCTCGGCCGCAAAATGGACCACGCCCTGGACGTGCTCCAGGATGCCCGCCACCAGCGCCGCGTCGCGGATATCGCCGCGCACGAACTCGTAGCGCGGGTCGCAGCCGATGTCGGCCAAGTTGTCCAGGTTGCCGGCGTAGGTCAGCTTGTCCAGATTGACGATGCGCAGACCGTCGTGGCGATCGAGCATGAAGCGGATGAAGTTGCTGCCGATGAATCCCGCGCCGCCGGTGACGAGCATAGTCATTCTCGCCGCCTCCCTATCCGTGTTTCAGGCCGGGGGCAAGCCCCCAGTNNACGGGCCGGGCGCCGGACGGGCCGCCGCTTTTACGGCCGCCGAAGCCGCCGGCTTTTGGCGATCCAGCTTCTTTTGGGGCATTTCTAGACTCCTTGCATCAACCCTCTTGAGGAAACGCGCGGATAATCTATCATTTCGCCCTGGCCCTTGAAAAGAGGCGGCCCTCTCATGAGCCGTCGGCATTAGCCAGAGAGGGCGGATTCCATGCGTGATCTCCCGCCGTGGCGAAATCCTTCTGAGAAAAAAGATCCGCTCAGACGTCTATGAAGGTGAGTCCCCATGCACCGCCTCAATAACCGAAAAGCGAATATGAGAGATTATTATACCCCATTGACAATACAGGAAAACATGCGCATAATTAATACAGAGTCAACCTTAATGCGCAGATTAAACATCACTTTACCGGATGATGTCGTCAAAGCAT
Source organism: Candidatus Aminicenantes bacterium UBA4085 (assembly GCA_002383325.1). Lineage (GTDB taxonomy): Bacteria > Acidobacteriota > Aminicenantia > Aminicenantales > UBA4085 > UBA4085. Next base: position 3,090 of record DFYJ01000099.1, on the reverse strand, counting down.
TAGGCCGAGTCGCCAACAAAAGCCGCTTCATTGCCGAGGCCGTCATGGAGAAGATGGCCGCGGAGGACCGCCGAGTTCTTGACGCTGCCCTGAGCGAAGGCTATCTCGCTACTCGGACCGAGGAAGCTCGGGTCGACGCCGAATGGGAATCAGCGACGATCAAGGACTGGCCGTGAGCGAAGTTCGCCCGTTTCCCCACCGCGGCGAAATCTGGTTGGTGGCGCTGGATCCCGTTTTGGGGGCGGAGATCGGCAAGCCGCGGCCGGCGTTGGTCCTCTCCAACAACCGGGCCAACGAGCTGGCCGAGACGGTCACAGTCCTTCCGGTGACCTCCAAGACCGAGCGGGTTTATCCCTTCGAATGGTTCATCGCTGCCGGTACGGCAGGCCTCCCTCTCGACTCCAAGGCCAAGGCCAACCAGATCCGCACCGTGGCCAAGGAGAGGATGATCAAGCGGCTGGGCCGGCTGGATGGCGAGTCCATGGCCGGGGCGGAGCGGGCCGTCCTCATCCATTTGGGCATCGACCTGCCGCGCGGCTGAAGCCCCCGTCCGCCCGGGTTGTGCCGCCCGGCGCAGTAGTGATAATCTGGCGGCGGGAGTCCCGAATCCGGCCATGGCCAAGATCGTCTCGGTGGTGGGAGCGCGCCCGCAGTTCATCAAGGCGGCGCCGGTCTGCCGGGCCCTGCGCGGCGGGCCCGCGCGGCACGCCGAAATCCTGGTCCATACCGGTCAGCACTACGACCCGGCCATGTCCGATGTCTTCTTCGACGAGCTCGGCATCCCCGCGCCCGACCATCATCTCGGCGTCGGCTCGGGCCCGCACGGCGCCCAGACCGGGGCCATGCTGGCGGGCATCGAGCGGATCCTGATGGACGAGCGGCCCGACACGGTCCTCATCTACGGCGATACCAACTCCACCCTGGCCGGCGCTTTGGCCGCCGCCAAGATGGGCATCCCGGCCGCCCATGTCGAGGCCGGGCTGCGCTCTTACAACCGGCGCATGCCCGAGGAAATCAACCGCGTCGCGGCCGACCACGTCGCGTCGCTGCTTTTTTGCCCATCGCAAAGCGCCGCCGACAACTTGGCCCGAGAGGGGATCATCCGCGGGGTGCATGTCGTGGGTGACGTCATGGCCGATGCGCTGGCCGACGGGTCGCGGCGCGCCGAAGGGCGGTCGAGTGTCTTGTCGCGCCTGGGACTCGAGCCGGGATCGTTCCTGTTGGCCACGATCCACAGGGCCGAGAACACCGATGACGCATCCCGCCTGCGCGCGATCGTGGACGCATTCGGGCGCATCGGCGAGCCCATCGTTTTCCCAGTCCATCCGCGCACCCGACGTGCGCTGGCGGCCCTGGGCGATCCGCAAACGGGGATAGCCAGCTTGAAAGCGATCGAGCCTGTCGGTTATCTCGACATGATCATGCTCGAGCGCTCCGCCCGGATGATCCTGACCGATTCGGGCGGCATCCAGAAAGAAGCCTACTGGCTGGGCGTGCCCTGCCTGACCCTGCGCGGCGAGACGGAATGGGTGGAGACGGTCGAGGCCGGCTGGAACAAGGTCGTCGGGACGGACGGCGCCGCGATCGTCCGCGCCGTGCGGGAGTTCCAGCCCCCCGCCTCCCGGCCCGAGCTCTACGGCGGCCCCGGCGCCTCCGCCCTCATCGCTTCGCTGCTCTGAAAAAAGGGGTCAGGTCTTAAGATTCAAGTTATCTCGGTCAAAAAAGTGTCATAGGTGACAATATTTCGCCTGATATATTAGATATCTTTAATCTTAAGACCTGACCCCCATTTTCCCCTCATATTTGCTATAATACGCGCCCCAAGTCGCCCCAAAAGGAGTCATCATGAGCCAACCCATAGCCCCGCACGGCGGAACGCTGAAGCCCCTCCTCGTCTCCGGCGAAGAGCGCGCCTCCCTCGCCGCCCAAGCCCGCACCCTGCCCGAGGTCCGCATCTCCTCCCGCGAGACTTCCGACCTGATCATGCTCGCCTCGGGCGCCTTCAGCCCGCTCCTCGGCTTCATGACCCGCCTCGATTACGACGGCGTCGTCGAGGACATGCGCCTGGCCGACGGCACCCTCTGGCCCATGCCCATTACCTGCGCCGCGCCCACCGACCAGGCCGCCGCCCTGCGCCTCGGATCCGAGGTCGCCCTCGTGGACGACGAGACCGACGAGCTGATGGGCATCCTCCGCGTCGACGAAAAGTACGCCTACGACAAAAAGCGCGAGGCCCGCCTCGTCTTCCGGACCGAGGACGAGAAGCACCCCGGCGTCGCCAAGCTCTACGCCCAGCCCGACACGCTCCTGGGCGGCCCCGTCCGCGTCCTCAGCGAGGGGCCTTACCCCGCCCTCTACGGCGAGGCCTACGCCCGCCCGGCCGAGACGCGGGCCCTCTTCGCCGCCAAGGGCTGGACCACCGTGGCCGCCTTCCAGACCCGCAACCCCATCCACCGCTCGCACGAATACTGCACCAAGATCGCCCTGGAGCTGTGCGACGGCGTCCTGATCCACCCGCTGGTCGGCAAGCTCAAGTCCGACGACATCCCGGCCGACGTCCGGATGAAGTGCTACGAGGCCCTGCTCGACGGCTACTACCCGAAGGACCGCGTGGCCCTCAAGGTCTATCCCATGGAGATGCGTTACGGCGGCCCGCGCGAAGCCGTCCTGCACTCCGTCTTCCGCCAGAATTACGGCTGCTCGCACATCATCATCGGCCGCGACCACGCCGGCGTCGGCTCCTACTACGGGCCGTTCGACGCCCAGAAGATCTTCGAGGGCATCCCGGCCGGAGCGCTCCAGATCAAGACCCTCAACATCGATTGGACGTTCTGGTGCTTCAAGTGCGGCGGCATGGCCTCGACCAAGACCTGCCCGCACCCGCCGGCCGACCGGCTGATGATCAGCGGCACCAAGCTGCGCGAGATGCTGGCGGCGGGCCAGATGCCGTCCGTCGAGTTCAGCCGCCCCGAGGTGTTGCAGATCCTGATGGACTACTATAAGAGCATTGGATAAAGAGAGGGATCTGAGATAGGGGTCAGGTCTTAAGATTCAAGATATCCAATATCACGGCTGTCCGGTTAAGAAAAT